>PFMI01000005.1 GCA_002785165.1 bacterium (Candidatus Gribaldobacteria) CG_4_10_14_0_8_um_filter_33_9 | reverse complement strand
AACCAGAATCGCCTTTGTCTCCAATTATTGAATCTGTTTGGCAAGGAATCGGTGGTGGCGTTCAACAAATTCAACAAATTCAGCAAGTGATTGGCGAGAAAATTCAACAAACCCAACAAGCAATCAAAGAAAATGTTCAGCAAGTTAAATTAATAGTGGGAGCGGTTGAAAAACAAGCTAGAAAACAGGTTGAAAAAATTCGCGAGAATCCAGAAGTGCAAAAAGTAATGTCCGAGCCTGTTGTCAATATCGCGACCAAAGTAGTTGCTGTTGGAACGGTTACAGTGGCTGCGTCTACCGGCTTAATAAGTTTAATGCCTTTTGCCGCTTCGCTTTCAGATTTTGCTGTTTTGCCTTTTCGTTTGCTTTCTTTCTTTAGTTTGGCGGGATGGATGCGCGGGAGAAAAAGACAATGGGGCGTTGTTTATGATTCAATAACAAAACAGCCGTTAGACCCGGTTTATGTTATTTTGAAAGACAAACATGGTAAGGAAATAGTAACTAGGATTACAGACATGAATGGCCGTTTTGGTTTTTTGGTTCCGCCTGGAGAATATTATATTGAAACAAAAAAAACGCATTATCAATTTCCTTCTCAAAAAGTTATAGGTTCATCTGATGAAATTTATGACAATCTTTATCGTGGTGGATTATTAAGGATTATTGACCCGAAAATTACTGCCATCAATATCCCGATGGATCCATTAGATTTTGATTGGAACGAGAAGGCGAAACAGAAATATATTAAATTTAATTATCGCTGGGAAATTGTAAAAAGGTGGATTCCAGAAATTTTATTTTTACTTGGTTTTTTTGTATCTTTTGCTGTTTGGATTTTGAAACCAACTATTTTTAATCAGATTATGATTTGGTTTTTTGTTGGTTTGGGAATTTTAAAACATTTTGGTTTCAAACAAAGAATCTGGGGTTTGGTTTTAGACAAAAAAACAAAGAAACCATTGCCATTTGTGTTTTTACGGGTATTTTTTGCGAAATTAAATCAGCAGATTCATTTTATTACCACTGACGCTTTTGGTCGTTATTACGGCTTGGTTCAGCCTGGCGTTTATGATATTTCTCTTGAAAAAAAGACTGAAAAAGGTTACGAAATAATCGCTAAAATCCCAAGCGTAAAAGCAAAAAAAGGCGTTATAAACAAAGATTTGTTCATAACAGATAAGCAGATAACATAACAGAAGATAATATAACAGAACAGATACAAAAAGCTACGATCGTAGCTTTTTGTATCTGAAAATATTTGCGGAAAATTACGAATGAATTGGTCTGTATGTTTATCTATTGATTGCTGTTTTTGGGAAAAAAGGTAAAATAGACAAGGAGTAAAATAAAAAATATGTACGATATTATAACTTTTGGTTCCGCGACCAGGGACACTTTTTTAAGAATAAAGAAAAATACCTTTCGTATTTTGGAAGAAGAATTTTTCAGCGGGAAAGCCCTTTGTTTTCCTTTGGGTTCAAAAATTTTTATTGAGGACATTTATGTCTCTAGCGGCGGCGGCGGAACAAACACTGCTTGCACTTTTACCAACCAAGGATTTAAAACAGCTTATTGCGGTATCGTCGGAGATGATAAAAGAGGAGAGGCAATATTTGAAGATCTTAAAAAGTTTAAAGTGGACACGGTTTTTGTAAAAAAAGATAAAAAACATTTGACCGCTTATTCCATTATTCTTTCCTTGCCCCAAGAAGACCGAACTGTTTTGATTTATCGGGGGGCTTGTCATTTTATGAAAAAAGAAGATATTTTTTTTGACAGATTAAAAAAAACTAAATGGTTTTATTTAGCGCCTTTAAGCGAGGAATCAGCTCAATTTTTTGGGACTTTGGTAAAATTTGCCAAAGAAAATAATATTAAAGTGGCGTGCAATCCGGGCAATACTCAATTAAATTTAGAGCCAGAAATTTTAAAACCTATTTTAGCGCAAATTGACATTTTGATTTTAAATGAAGAAGAAGCGTCTCTGCTTTCTGGGATTAAAAAAGAAAAAGAAAAGGAGATAGTTGAAAAATTATTTAATCTGTTTAAAGGAATTTTAGTAATAACCAAAGACAAAAAAGGTTCAGTGGTTTCTAATGGCAAATATATTTATTCAGCTGGCGCTCCTTTTGTTTTGCCTCTTGAAAAAACTGGCGCTGGAGATGCTTTTGGAAGCGGTTTTTTGAGTGGACTTTTACAAAGAAATGATATAGAATATGCCATACAATTGGCAACGGCTAATGCTACTGGATGTATCCAGAAAATAGGAGCTAAAAATGGATTGCTTAAAAAGGGGGAATGGGGAAAATGGCCCCGGGTAAAAGTTAAAAAAAATTTGTTATAATAAAATTATTTTTATGAAGGTTATTTTAGAAAAATCAAAATGTGTTGGTTGCGGGTCTTGTATATCTATTTGTCCTCTTTATTTTGAAATGACTGAACAAGGCAAGTCGCATTTAAAAGGAACAAAGGTTAATTTTTTAGATAATAATAATGAAGAATTAGAAATAAATAAAGAAAAAGGTTGTTTGCAAGAAGCAATAGAAAATTGTCCCTCTCAAGCTTTGAAAATTAAAAATTAAAAATTTTTAAATTATGTTGCAAATTAAAACTAAAATAAGAGATATATTTGGAAGGAAAACCAATTCTTTGAGAAAAAAAGGAATCTTACCGGCTGTTTTGTACGGAGCAGAAATTGGTAATTTTCCTTTAGAAATTTCTTTTAAAGAATTTGAAAAAGTGTTTAAAGAAGCAGGAGAAAGCTCTTTGATTATATTGGATTTGGATGGCAAAAAATATGAAGTTGTAATTCATGATTTAGCGAAAGATCCATTAAAGGGAAATATCTCGCATGTTGATTTTTATCATCCTTCTTCTATTAAGGAAATTATTACTTCTGTTCCTTTAATTTTTGAAGGCGAAGAAGCGGTTCAAAAAACTTCGCTCGGCAATTTAACAAAAAGATTTCATTTTTTGGAAATAAAATGTTTATCTAAAGATTTGCTTAAGGAAATTAAAGTGGATTTGACCGTGCTTAAAAATATCGGCGATAAAATTCAAATTAAGGATTTACAGGTTTCAGACAAAGTAAAAATTTTGAAAAAATTGGAGGAAACAGTGGCAATAATTGTTTCTCGCGAGGAATTTAAAGAAGAAGTTAAAGAAGTCAAAGAAGAGAAGCCCAATCCCGATGAAAAAACAAAAGATATCATTTCATGACTAGTTAAAATCAATCAAAATTTAACAACAAAGGAATTTCCACTCTAATTGGAATTTTGATTATTGTTGTTTTAGCTGGTTTAGTCGGCGGAATTTTAGCCTGGCAATATTTGAAGGTATCGGTGGAAAAACCGACAGAATAAATATCCGAAGAACCCAAAAAACCAGAAAAAACCATTATCAAAGACGAAACTACTGACTTGTCCGCCAAAGCTTCAACGACGGAGGATTGGAAAACTTATAGGAATGAGGCGTATGGATATGAAATAAAATATCCCGGAGATTTACCGTCACCAGAAATCCAAACTGATTGGGATGTTAAAAAAGCAGATAAAGTATGGTGGGGGCTTGGCATACAAACGAAAATGTACATTGCCATTAGGGATAAGGATGAACACTCTCTATGTGAATGGGCAGAAGGAAAGATAGAACCGTATGAAAAAATTGCAGGAGCTGATCCAAAATATGCCGAATACAGCAAAATAAAAGAGATTTCAATAGAAGGTATAAAAGTCACTATATTAGAATCAAAATGGGGGAATAAATTTGTATATATCCCACGAGAAAATTATATATATCATCTTGCAATTGCCAAGGAACTTAATGTCGATTTAATTTTTTCTACTTTTCGGTTTATTGATATTAAAGAAGATTTTCAAAGATTTAGGCACTTCCCTTCCATTTCTTAACTCAATATTTCAAAAGATTAATGGATCGTGGAAGGAAATACTGGGAACAGGTGTTAACGGGATTTTGGGGTTTGAGATAGAAAAAGAAAAAACAAATAGTTATCATAACATAATAACCGAATCTCATTTTTCTGCATCAGAGATTTTTGTGGTGCGATATAAATGGAATTCACTTTCTCTTCAGTATGAAGAAGATAAAGAGTGGGCAGAGAAATGGGGACATGTATGGCCGTAGTAATGAGTAGTTCTTTAGAGGAAAATGGAATCAAAAAGAAAAATGGGGTCAACTCTATTTTCTACGAATATGAATTTTTTATTATAAATATAAATAGCGGAGGGGCGACCCCCCCGCAAAGATTGTCGCGACCCTTTGCCAAGATTTAATGCTTTCCTTTTTTCGGTTTTTGGAGTAGAATAAATTTGACATCATTTTTAAGAAAAATATAATAAAATTGTATGGCAGAAGTAATTGAGAAAAATTCAATAAAAATTGGCAAGGAACCTGTGGTGATTTTTCCACTCAGGGAATGGAAAAAGATTGAAGAAACCTTAGAAGACTTGGAAGACGCAGTTAGATTTAATAGGGCTTTTGAAGAAAGTCGAGGTGAAAAACTTATAAGTTTAGAAGAGATAAGAAAGAAATATAAATTGAAATAAAATGTTCCAGACTTTCTTTACTTCCCGAGCCGATAAAGAATTGGGTAAATTGCCTCAAGGGTTGAGGCAAAAAATTTACAGTGAGATAAAAGCCTTCTCAGAAGACCCATTTTTATATCCTCAGATTAGAAAAATTGAAGGAACTAAATTTGGTTATCGCCTTCGTCTCGGACGGTGGCGAATTTTATTTTGTTTATTTTCAAAAGAAAGGCGGATTGAGGTTGTTGATATATTCTTGAAGAAAGGCAAAGAAGATTATAATAAAAGAAGGCATTTATTAGAATAAATTATTACAGGACGAGATATAGATAACAGCGTTTTAATACATTGATTTTTCTTTAATTTTTGTTATGACAAAAATATAAATTTGGAGAGAATAATTTCTTTTGGAAATTTTAGAAGTTATCTTTAAGAAACATCAAACAATTTTTAAAAAAGATTAAAATAATTATTTTAAGAAAAGTAATGTAACATATTTTACAACGGTCGTGGGAAAGTGTGTTATTCATAATGACTAATCAAAACCAATCAAAATTTAACGGGGCGAGCAAAGGAATTTCTACGCCAATTGGAATTTTAGTTATTGTTGTTTTAGCTGGTTTAGTCGGCGGAATTGCAGTTTGGCAACAACGAAAAATACAAACAGAAGAGATTGGAATATCACACATTAAATTACCAAAACAGGAAATTACAAAAGAAATAAAAACAGCAAATAAAGAAACGAAGGAATTAGACTTAGATTATAAAGGAATGTTGCAATAGATGTTTCCTGGTGGGAAATTAATTCAAACAAAAAATCGGTAAGATTGCTTTTTTGACGAATACTCAAAATACGAACGCTATACTAAGGCTACGGAATTGGGCTCATAGCCATTTCAATTCTCAAGATATAAAATTTTTACAAGTAAAAGAAGGAAGATTTGAAGAAGCGTGGCCGGGAAAAATTCAAACAGGCCCCAGTGAATTTTCACCGAATGTAATTTGTTTAACAGAAGATGAGTATATAGGAGGTGTTCAAAAAAATAGGCTTTCAATTAATAAAATTAATAAAGTTTATCCAGAAGGAATACAGGGGATGGATTTTGATGAGATAGGACCATTTAAACGCGAGCTTTATTGGAATAAAGACACCTGCAGGTTTGATTCAAAATAAATTGATTAATAAGACGATAGTCATCTTTTACAGATGAGAGATAATAAATCTATTCCGCACTAAGCTTGTCTGTCTCGTAGAAAATTTGTTTTTCTTCAGGGTTCTGGTATGGGTTAAAAAAAAGAAAATGGGGTCAAAAGAAAATGTTTAAAAATGAGGTTAACTCTATTTTTTTACGATTGTGAAGTTTTTGCCCTGATACAAAAGTAAAAGT
>PFMI01000036.1 GCA_002785165.1 bacterium (Candidatus Gribaldobacteria) CG_4_10_14_0_8_um_filter_33_9 | reverse complement strand
AAATCGGTCTTCCTGTAATTTGCGTGGACAAAGCTAATGTTTTATCAAGGTATGTTTTTTGGAGAAAGATTTGTCAAAAAATTCATGAGCAAGAATTTGTGGATGTTGCTTTGTTTTTTCTTTATGTGGATTCGGCAAACGCTTTGTTATTTACGCCTGAAAAATTGCGTGGCGTTATTGCCTGCGGCAATGCTCACGGCGATATTCTGTCAGACGGCGCGGCCGAAGCCATGGGAAGCTTAGGTATGATGTGCAGTTCAGCGATTAATCCTGACACAAACGCCGCGATGTTTGAAAGCGGCGCCGGCACAGCTCCTTTACTTGCCAGACAAGACAAAGCCAACCCTATTGGTCGCATTCTCACTGCGGCAATGATGCTCCGGCACATCGGTGCCGAGAACGGCGCACAAGCCATTGAATTTGCGGTCAATAAGGTTTTGTTACAAGGATTTCGAACCTTTGATATCGCTTCAAATTCCGATGACCCCAAAAAAATTCTCGGAACCAAAGCAATGGGCGAGAAGATTTTTTGTTTTTTATAAAAAAAATTGGATTGATAGAATTTTTCAAAAAAATTTTTTACATCAATTTGATTTGTTTTTACTTTTTTTATTTGACATTTTTTTATAAAAATCTATAATTAAACCACTAAAAATTTCAATGAAAAAAAGAAAGGTTTATATTTATTTAATAGCGATTTTTGTTTTGGGTTTTTTTGGCGTGGCAATAATATTGCCGGAAAATGTAAATCAGGGTATAGAATATATTAATGATTTGCAAAAGCAAACTTTTGGCTGGCAAATTTGGGATGTTCCTCATATTCCAATAATATTTTTTAAGCTCGGGTTGGACTTGCAGGGAGGGAGCCAATTGGTTTATGAAGCGGATCTTCAAGGCATTGGAAAAAAAGAAAGAAGCGAGGCAATGCAAGGATTGAGAGATATTATTGAAAGAAGGATTAATCTTTTTGGAATCGGAGAGCCAATCGTCAGAGTTGAGGAAAAAAATGAGAAAAAACGATTGGTTGTGGAACTTCCGGGAATTAAAAACGCGCAAGCAATTGAAATGATAGGAAAAACTCCTTACTTGGAATTCAGAGAGGAAAAAACAAAAGAGGAAATGGAGCAAATTTTAGAGAGGCAAAAAAATGGAGAAGAAATCACAGAAGATTTTTATTTTAAGTCCACTAATCTTACGGGTCAATATCTTAAAAAAGCGCAGCTTGATTTTGGACAAACTGTCATGGAGCCGCAAGTGGCTTTGGAGTTCGATGTAGAGGGCGCGAAAATTTTTGAGGAACTAACTTCAAGAAATATTGACAAACGAGTGGCTATTTATATTGACAATGTTTTAATTTCCGCGCCCGTGGTGCGCGAAGCTATTTCCGGCGGCAAAGCCCAGATTAGCGGAAAATTTTCTGTTAATGAGGCAAAAGAATTAGTCCGCAATTTAAACGCCGGCGCCTTGCCTGTTCCTATTAAATTGATTTCTCAAAATATTGTAGGTCCTACTTTGGGGAAAATTTCTTTGGATAAATCATTGCAAGTCGGGCTTTACGGTTTTTTGGCAGTTGTTTTATTTATGATTATTTTTTATCGTTTGCCTGGAATTTTAGCTTCAATTGCTTTATGTATTTATATTATATTGGTTTTAAGTTTATTTAAATTTATGTCTATCACTTTAACATTAGCGGGAATAGCTGGTTTTATTTTATCAATTGGCATGGCGGTTGACGCTAATATCTTGATTTTTGCCAGAATGAAAGAAGAATTAAAGCAAGATAAAGATTTCAATATTGCTTTGGAAGAGGGGTTCCGCCGCGCGTGGCCTTCCATTAGGGATAGCAATTTTAATACTTTGATTATCTCGGCGATTTTATTTAGTTTTGGAGCCGGTTTTGTCAAGGGGTTTGCGTTGACTCTTAGCTTGGGCGTTTTGGTTAGTATGTTTTCGGCTATTTTTATTACTCATAATTTTTTAAGACATTTTGTCGGCACAAGAATGGAAAAAATAAAATGGATATGGGGATAATGAATAATCTTAAATTTTAAAATATGCAATTTACTTTTACAAAATACAGAAAAATTTTTTACGGTTTTTCCGTTATTTTATTTGTTGGCTCAATAGCTAGCATTTTTATGTTTGGTTTAAATTGGGGCATTGATTTCACGGGCGGCAGTTCATTGGAAGTGGCTTATAAAGAGCAAAATGAAGTCCCTTCTATTGAAAGCATCAGACAGGCATTGACAGACTTTAATTTGGGAGAAATTTTTATACAGAAAAAAGGGAATAGAGGGATTATTTTAAAAATGAAAAATATCAGTGAAACAGAGCATCAAGAGATTTTAAAAAAATTAGAAGAACTGGCGCGGATTGAAGAGGGCACTGAAAGTTTTCAAATGATCGGTCCGATTATTGGCAGGGAATTGAAGGAAAAAACCAAAACAGCGATTATTTTGGCGCTTGTCGCAATTACCTTTTATATTACTTTGGCTTTTAGAGTGGTTTCTCGTCCAGTAAAAAGTTGGCAATACGGACTCGCCAGCTTGGTCGCTCTTTTCCATGATGTTGTAATTCCGATTGGCGTTTTCGCGGTTCTGGGTCATTTTTATAATGTGGAAATTGACCTTCCTTTTATTGCCGCCATTCTTACTGTTTTAGGATTTTCAGTTCACGACACCATAGTGGTCTACGACCGAATTAGGGAAAATCTTTTAAGAACAAATGAAAAAGTTTTTGATTTAATAATTAATAAAAGTTTGAATCAAACAATAGCGCGGTCAATTACCACGGTTTTAACCACTTTGATTGTTCTTTTCGCCCTCTTTTTCTTTGGCGACCCGACTTTGAAATATTTTTCATTGGCATTGATTATAGGAATTTCTATGGGTGCTTACTCTTCAATATTTATAGCGTCTTCTCTTTTGGTTACTTTTTATCGGTCCCAAATAAAAAAATAATTTGACAAGGAAATAAAAACTTGTAAAATTAAAGATATGAATATACAAGATTATCAAAAAATTAGTTCAAGTCTTTTACAGGATTTGTCTTTAAGGCAAAAAGAGATTATTGCGCGAAGGTTTGGTTTAAATGGCGGGCAAAGAGAAACATTGGATAAAATTGGTCAGAGTTTTGGAATTACCAGAGAAAGGGTTCGCCAAATTGAGGAGATTACTTTTGAGAAATTAAAACAAGAGGCAAAAGAAGCTCGCAGAAAAGATTTGCAAAAAGCTTTTTCTCATCTTGAGCAACATTTAGTGGCGCATGGAGGATTAAAAAGAGAAGACATTTTGCTTTCTAATTTAGGTGAAAAACAATTTCAAAACCATGTCTATTTTTTTCTAACATTGGGAGAACTTTTTTATCGCTTTAAAGAGAATAATGATTTTTATTCTTTTTGGACTGTTGATAAAAATCTTTATCAAAAAGCAGAAGAATTTTTGGCAGTTCTTAGTAAAATTTTTGGAAAAGAAAAAAAACCTTTGTCAAAAGAAAGGTTTTTCAATATTTTTAAAGACGAGTCATCAAAACTTTTCTTTTCTTGTTTTGAAATTTTTAAAAAAATTGAACAAGGACCTTTAAATGAATTTGGTCTAATTGATTGGTCGGAGATTAAACCCACGGGAGTTAAAGACAGGGCTTATTTGGTTTTGAAAAAAGCTGGCAAACCTTTGCATTTTAAAGAAATTGCTAAATTGGCGAGCGAATTAGAGGGAACTGTTTGCAAAAAAAAAGAAATTTATTTTCAAACAGTTCACAACGAACTTATCAAAAATAAGATTTTTGTTTTAATCGGCAAGGGAATATACGCTTTAACAGAATGGGGATATAAACCAGGAACAGTAAGCGACATTATTATTGATATTTTAAAAAAAGCGAAAAAGTTTTTAACCAAAAAAGAAATAATCAAACAGGTTTTAAAACAACGACAAGTGCAAGAAAACACAATTTTTTTAAATTTACAAGATAAAAACTTTTTTATTAAAAATAAACAGGGAAAATATTGTTTAAAGGGCAAACTGACTCGACTGTCTTAATTTTAATATAGAAATATGGTTTTTTTGAGCATTGCTGTAAAAATTTTATCAATATTAGCCTTTATTTTTTTTGTCGTCTTCTCTTATTTTTGTTTGCTTTGGACAGAGCGAGATAAAAAAGAGCGGGAAAATATTTTTATCGGAACAATGGTTTCTCTTTTGTATACTTTTAAATTTTTTTCAATTGGTTTTTTTCTAATTTTCATTATTTCCTTTTTTTTAGATAAACCATTTTAAAAATGACTCCAGAACTAATAATTTCCATATTTTTTCTTATTTTCAAAACCTGGTGGTGGTTATTTTTACCCATTATTTTTTATTTTCCAGCTGTTTATTTATATTTGGACTGGATAAGATGGGATGTTTGGTATCCAAAAAAAAAATGGGTAATTTTGGAGATTATTCCTCCGGGAGAAATTACAAAACCCTTTCGAGCCACAGAAGACCTTTTTTCCTCTTTATGGGCGCTTTATAGTTCGCCTAATTGGCGCGGAAAATGGTGCGAAGGAGAATTACCAGTTGCCAGCGCCTGGTTTTCTTGGGAAATTTTAGGTTTTGAAGGAAATGTCCATTTTTATTTACGGCTTCCTGACGACCAGCGCAAATACGCTGAAACCATTATTCAAGCGCATTATCCTGAAACGGAAATTTTTGAAGTTGATGATTATGTTAAAAATATTCCCCAAGACATTCCTAATAATATTTATGATTTAAAAGCAGAGGACTATATTTTAAGGACAAAAGATTATTTTCCTATAAAAACTTATAAATTTTTTGAGCCCAGTACCCCGGAATTAATAAAGGAAGGCGAGAAAAAAATTGATCCTTTTTCTTCTTTAATGGAAGCGATGACCAAACTTCAGAAAGGAGAACAATTTTGGTTTCAGATTGTGTCCTCTCCTATTACCAATAAGGATATTCCTTGGGTTGATGAAGCTAAAAAAGAGATTAATAAAATTGCCCAACGTCCGGGAGGAGCAAAAAAAGGGAAATCAATAATTCAGGAAGTAATTGATATTTTAATTTTTAATATATTTTCTTCAGGTTCTTCAGAAAAATCCGCTGAATCAAAAACGCAAATTACTCCGGGAGAAAAAGATATTCTTACGGCAATTGAAGAAAAAATTTCTAAAAACGCTTTTAAAACCAATATCAGGGCCCTTTATATTTATCAGAAAGACGTTTATGACGCGTCCCATGCCGCTATTGCGAGAAATTATTTTCAGCATTTCAGCACCGCGAATTTAAACACTATTGTTCTTTACGCTCAAACAAGAACCAAAATTCAATATTGGTTTCGGGACAGAAGATTGTACGCAAGTAAGAGAAGCATTTTTGAAAAATATGTTAAAAGATTTCCTCCTTTGTATCCCGCGATGACGGGAAAGGGCAATATGATTTTAAACATTGAAGAATTAGCCACTATTTTTCATTTTCCTATCCAAACAAATATATTGTCGTCAGGCGTGCCTCGCATTATGTCCAGAAGAGCAACGCCGCCGGGAAATCTTCCTATGGGATAATATTGAAATGACTTCATTTAATTTTATTAGTTAAAATTTATGATTTCTAAAATACCGAATTTTGATAAGAATTTGGATGAAATCCTGAACAATCTTAAACCGTATCAGAAAATCTGCCAGCAATGCGGTAAGGTTTTTGATATTTTTAAAGAGGATATTAAATTTTATAAAATGTTGCGAGTTTCTCCGCCAAAATTATGTTCTTCTTGTAGGAGACAAAGAAGAATGGGATTTTATAATAATTTATTGAAATTTTATTTGAAACAAGACGCTTTGACTGGCGAAAAAATTGTTTCAACTTTTCCGCCAGAGTCCTCTTATAAAATTTATAATTTAAAACATTGGTGGTCTGATAAATGGGGCGGGGAAGATTATGGAAGAGATTTTAATTTTTTAAAACCATTTTTTGGGCAATTTCAAGAATTAAATTTAATTGTTCCTCATCCCGCAATCACACATTATTGGAAAAATGTTGTTGACAGTCCTTATACAATCGCAATTATTGATTCAAAAAATTGTTATTTGACTGCTTCTGGCGGCGATTTAGAAAATGTCCTTTTTTCTTATTGGGTCGGTGGTTGTAAAGACTCTCTGGAATTATTAGATGCGGCGCATTGCGAGAATTGTTATGAATTAAGTAATTCTAATCAATGTTA
>PFMI01000010.1:2050-6223 GCA_002785165.1 bacterium (Candidatus Gribaldobacteria) CG_4_10_14_0_8_um_filter_33_9 | reverse complement strand
AAATTAAGGGGATGTAATAGAATAAATTTTTTGATTTATAAAAGTTAGTCATCATTATAGTGATATTAATGAAAATTTTGGGAAGTTGTTTCATTACACCCCCTAAATAAATTTTTTAAGAGAATCGTTTGGCATAATAATATTTTATTGGAGATGGGGGCGAGAATTGAACTCGCGTGAAAGGTTTTGCAGACCTTTGCCTAACCACTCGGCTACCCCACCAAATCATAAAATTTTTTAAAAAATTTTATAAATTTCTTTTGTGTTTTCTAATATCAAATTGTTATCCACAAGACACATTAGAATAAATTTCAGGATAAATTAATTTTCTTATATCGTCAACTCCTTTTAATATCATGGCTATTCGTTCAACGCCAAAGCCCAAGTTTAACACTGGATACCAGATTTTGTATTTTGCCAATGATACTGGAGAATAAAAACCAAGATTGGCAATCTCTAAATCTTTTCCTTGAAAATCAACAAAAACTTCCAAGTCCATTCCCGGAGCGTAATATTTGCTGGTTGTCTTTTTTTGAATAATTTTAACCTTTTTAAATCCCAAATCCGCGATAATTTTTTTTGTTAAATCTTTTCCATCTTCCAATGTAATATCTTCGGCCATCACTACAATTGACGCTGATGTGCTTTCGTAGAGATGATTAGCGTCTTGTTTTTGTTCTTTGCGATAACGTTTGCCAATTGAAAAAAGTTTAATTGGCAATTTAACGTTCCTTTGTATTGCGGAAAGCAATGGAAACCAAGAAGCGGTCATATGGGATCGCAAAGTAAGGTTTGTCGGTATTTTTTCAAGACTTTTTAATTCTGGAAAAACATTTTGAATAATTTGCGTTGCTTCGCTTTCTTTTATTTTTAATCTTTTAACCATTTCTTCAATAAAATCATCTCCTTCAATTTCTCCTTTTTTATAATCTCGGAATAATTTTTTTATATTTTCAAAATTGTCAAAGTCTGGAATAATTTTTTTAATCTCTATTTTTTTCTCTTCTGAAATGCCCAATTCTTTTCTTGAAAGACCGGCCAAATAAAAAACTCTGTCTAAAATCAACGGAGCTTCGGGCCCATATTGCTTATAAATTTCCTGTTCTGGAATAATTGATGTTAATTCAGTTTCCGCAAATCCGTAAGATAAAAATATTTTTCTAAAAATATTATTTAATTCATGCAATGGATGTTTTTTTCCAGGAGATTTTTCCCAATAAATTTTCCTGCCATTTTTTGTTAAAAGATTCGCTGTTTCAAACCAAGTTTTTTCAAAATCTTTTTCAGCTTGTTCTTTAATTGTTTTTGCGTGAAATTGCATAATTTTATAATTTAGAAACAAAAACCTCTTTTGGAAAAGAGGC
Organism: bacterium (Candidatus Gribaldobacteria) CG_4_10_14_0_8_um_filter_33_9; assembly: GCA_002785165.1. Classification (GTDB taxonomy): domain Bacteria; phylum Patescibacteriota; class Minisyncoccia; order Minisyncoccales; family CG1-02-41-26; genus PFMI01. The sequence continues at coordinate 4,859 of PFMI01000010.1, read as the reverse complement.
TTTTATTAAATTTCTAATTTCTAATTTCTAATTTCCAAAAACCAAACCAACCTCTTTTCTAAGAGAAGAGACAACAACCGCAACAACAATTCTTATTTTGGCTAATTTGATAAATCATAATTAATTTTTTATATTTTTATATTTTCTATAATTAAATTGTACTCCTTCAAAAAAAACTTGTCAAATTTTCTTTGATGTTTTTTTCTTTTTTAAATAATTATAAATTGCTTTTTGAAGAGCGTCTATTGCTAAAATGGAACAATGAATTTTCATTGCTGGCAAAGGTTGACCTAATTTATTTATCAAATCCTTGTTTTTTATTTTTAACGCGCTTTCAATTGTTTTTCCTTTTACTATTGTTGTAAGCAGACTCGTATTGGCAATCGCGACAGCGCAACCCATTGTTTCAAATTTTATATCTTTTATAATTTCTTGATTTTTTTTATTTTTTTCAATCTTTAAATAAAGCTTCATTACGTCGCCGCAAACAGGATTCCCAGCAATTCCGCATGCCGAAGGATTGACAATTTTTCCCATATTTTTGGAATTTTTAAAATGTTTAATTATTTCTTTTGAATAGAGAGGCATACTTAAATATTAAATATTATTTTATATCATAATTAAAATCTAAACAAAAGCGCAGTTTTTTATTTGAAAACTCTTAAATGACAATTTTTATCCATATTTTTTGTTCATTAATTGCAAATTCTTGTTTTTTATTAAATGCTTGCTCTGTTTTTTCTTCAAAATCAAATCGTTCGGCTCTGGTCTTTTTTAAAATAACCTGTTTATTTCTTATTAAAATTTCATTCAATTCTGGCTCGGTAAAATATTTAATTAAAATTTTATTTTCTGGTTTTAATCCCGCTTTTTTTCGCATCTGCTGAATATGTCGAATAATTTCCCTGACTATCCCTTCCTCTCTAAGCTCCTGCGTAATTTCAGTATTTATTTCTATTTCTTCTTTAATTTTATCATCAAAAACTATTTCTTTAACATTTATCTCCTGTTTTATTAATTCTAATAATTCTTCCTTATTTTTAAAATTTAAGATTTGAGATTTTATTTTGAGCGAAGCGAGCGGTTGACGGACCTTAATTTTGTTTTCAATTCTTTTTGCCAAAGCCAAACTAACAATCTTCCGCGTTAAATCCATTTTTTCTTCCAATCCTTTGTTTATCAAAGTTTTGTTTGTTTTGGGCCAATCGCAAAGATGAACTGACTCGGGCATATTTTCTGTTAATAATTTTTGGTATATTTCTTCAGTTATAAATGGCGTAAATGGCGCCATTAACTTTGACAAAGTTAACAAAACATAACGCAATATTATTAACGGCTGTTGATTATTTCCATTCATTAATTTAAATCGCTCGCGACTTCGACGGATATACCAAGTAGAAAATTCATTGATAAAAATTTCAAAAAATTTACATATATTAAAAATTTTATATTTATCCATATTTTCTGTCACTTCTTTAATTAATAAATTTAGTTTCGCTAAAATCCATTGATCGAGAATATTGTTAGCTTGTAGTTTGTAGTTTGTGTTTTGTAGTTTATCGGAATATAATTCATAAAATTTGTAAACATTCCATAAAATATTTAATACTTTTTTATTAATTTCATCTACTCCTTTTTCTGAAAAAAATAAATTTTCCGCTTTTGTCGCAGGAGAAGAAGCTAAATAAAAACGCATTGAATCCGCGCTATATTTTCCAAAAATTTCTTTTGGATCAGGATAATTTTGAAGTCGCTTGGCCATTTTTTTTCCATCTTCAGCTAAAATCATTCCAGTAACAATCACATTTTCAAAAGCCGGTTTATTGAATAAAGCGGTTGATAAAATAATTAAAGTGTAAAACCAGCCTCTAGTTTGATCTTGACCTTCGGCAATAAAATTGGCTGGAAAATTTTTTTCAAATTTTTCTTTATTTTCAAAAGGATAGTGCTCTTGCGCGTATGGCATTGAACCAGATTCAAACCAACAATCAAAAACCTCTGGAATTCTTTTCATTGTTCCTCCACACTTTTCACATTTGAAATTTATTTTATCAATAATATGTTTATGCAAATCTTCAATTTTTTGTCCGCTCAATTTTTCTAATTCTTCAATTGATCCTATAATTTTAATATTTTCGCAATTTTTTGATTCATGTTTTTTGCTATCGCATTTCCAAACTGGCAAAACCGCTCCCCAATAACGCGATCTAGAAATTGCCCAATCCTTAGAATTTTCCAACCATTTACCAAAACGACCATCTTTAATATGACCCGGAATCCAATTTATTTTTTGATTATTTTTTATCATATTGTCTTTTATTTCCGTAACTTTAACAAACCAAGAATTAGTGGCGTAATTTAATAATGGAGTATCGCAACGCCAACAATAAGGATAGCTGTGTTCATATTTTTCTTTAGAAAATAATTGATTATTTTTGGTTAAATATTTGATAATTTCAATATCAGTTGTTTGATGATTGTCTTTGGATTTTACTTCCATTCCTTTAAAATCAACTACTTTATCAATAAATCTGCCATTCATCCCAACATGTTGAATAAAAGGCAAATTATTTTCTTTTCTTAAATTCATATCATCTTCGCCAAAAGCCGGAGCAATATGAACAACACCAGTCCCCTCTTCGATAGAAACAAAATCCGCTGGATAAATTTTCCAGCCATTTCCACAATTCTCCAAATTCTTGTCTTTTGAATAATAATCAAACAATGGTTTATATTTTTTACCAATTAATTCTTCGCCTTTAAATTCTTCTATAATTTTATATGGCTCTTTAATAACAGAAATCCTTTC
>PFMI01000010.1:0-2031 GCA_002785165.1 bacterium (Candidatus Gribaldobacteria) CG_4_10_14_0_8_um_filter_33_9 | reverse complement strand
TCATCTTGATTTGCAATTCTAATCTTCACATAATTAATTTTTGAATTTATTGCCAATGCAACATTGCCGGGCAATGTCCAAGGAGTCGTTGTCCAAGCCAATATATAAATATTTGGTTCATCTATTAATTCAAATTTTGCAATGACTGAAAGATCTTTAATGTTTTTATATTCCAATGTAACTTCAAAATTTGACAAAGTGGTTTCACATCTAGGACAAATATGCATACTTTTATAATTTTGGCAAACTAAACCTTTTTCCCATAAACTTTTAAAAACCCACCAAACAGATTCCATATATTTTAAATCCATTGTTTTATAATCATTGTCCATGTCCACCCATCGTCCAGTTCGTTCAATAATCGCGCGCCATTCATTTGTATAACGCAAAACAGAAGCGCGACACGCTTCATTAAATTTACCTATCCCAATTTCTTCAATGTCTTTTTTTGATTTCAAATTTAATTCTTTTTCAATTGAATTTTCAACTGGCAACCCATGACAATCCCAACCCCATCGTCTTTCAACGCGATAACCTTTCATTGTCCAATAGCGAGGAATTATATCTTTGATTACACTTTGCAAAATATGACCATAATGAGGCAAGCTATTTGCAAAAGGCGGACCATCGTAAAAAACATAGGATTTTTTTTCATCCCGTTGTTCAATGGATTTTTTAAAAATTTTGTTTTCTTTCCAAAATTTTAAAATTTTCTCTTCCATTTGCGAAAAAAATGATTTTTCCATAAATTTATTTTGATAATTTTCGGCAATCTATTATTTAGATTCATACAATTTAAAAATAGCATTTTAAAACCTTTAATTCAACCCAGTTAAAAAAATATATAAAATATATTTTTTTAACTCTTTACTTTATTTTCTTGCCATGACAATGGTTTGAAGTATTCTTTTTATAAAAAATTATTAAAGGATTAAAATTAAAATACTGCTTTAACGCGAACATATCCCTTTTCTTTTTCTATCGCGGCATCCATCAATTTCTTAACTTTTTCCAAAGATTCTTTTTTTTCTCCATCTTCCCTCGTTATATTTTTTAAAAGAAAAGGATACAAAGTAGGAGAAGTTATAGAAGTGTCTATTCCTTCCAATAATTTAAAATAATCCAAAACCATAGAGAGTTCACTCCGCATTTTTTCTTTTTCTTTATCGCTCAAAGTAATTCTGGCCAATTTCGCAATTCGTTCTACTTCATTTTTAGAAATCATCTTCTGTGTAGGTCAAGACCTCTTTTAGTTCGTTGAAATTTTCTAAGACTATTCCTCCCCCCCTCACCACCGCGGTTAAAGGATCTTCAATAATTCTAACTTTTATTCCCACGACTTGACTGATTAATTTATCTAACCCTTTTAACAAAGCCCCTCCGCCCACTAAATATAATCCCTCCTCCATAATGTCAGCTAAAAGCTCTGGGGGCGTTATCTCAACAGTTTCTTTTATTGCTTCTATAATTTGATACAAGGATTTTTCCATGGCTCTGCGAATATCTTCTGAATTAATCTGAATTTCCTCGGGAAGACCAGTAACTAAATTTCTTCCTCTTAAAATTCCTTGTCTTTTTTCATTTAATGGAAGAGTTTCGCCAATACTAATTTTTATTTCTTCGGCTGTTCTTTCCCCAATCAAAAGTTTATAATTTGTCTGAACATAACGAATTATGTCTTGATTAAATTGATCTCCCGCCTGTTTTAAACTTTTAAAACAAACGATACCGCCAAGAGAAATTACCGCCACTTCCGCTGTGCCTCCGCCAATATCTAAAATAAAATTTCCTTTGGCTTCCTGAATAGGCAAACGCGCTCCGATAGCGGCGGCTATTGTTTCCTCAATTAAAAAAACTTCTCTTGCTCCCGCTCCTTTGGCCGCGTCCGCGACAGCTTTTTTTTCAACCTCTGTGGCCCCGGAAGGAAGACCGATGATTACCCGAGGCCAAGACAAAGAAATCAATTTTTTTTTATGCGCCTTGTCAATAAAATATTTTATCATTTGCTCGGTAACTTCAAAATCAGAAACC
>PFMI01000022.1:5780-6242 GCA_002785165.1 bacterium (Candidatus Gribaldobacteria) CG_4_10_14_0_8_um_filter_33_9 | reverse complement strand
AATAAATTCCTTAATCTTCTGCTCGGGCAAAGGATAGAAAAAGCCAAGCTTCAAAACCGGCAAATCTAACCCCAGCATTTCCATCGCCTCCATAGCGTGCAGATAGCCCACGCCGCTAGCGATAACTCCTATTTTTGAGCTTTCAATTTTATTCTGAACTTTATTAATTTCACTTTTTTCCGCGTATTCTCTAATTTTCTCAATCTTATCCAGTAGCTCTTGATGCATCTCCAGCACTCTCGGGGGCATAGTCACAAACTGATGTTTGTTGGGCACAAACTTAACCACCCCGAGGTCTGCCCTCGGGGTAAACTTCCCCAACTCAACAACACTTCGTTGATGAGCCACCCGCGTGGTTAGGCGCACTATCACTGGCAAGCCAAATTTTTCAGAAATATCAAAGCCCAATTTGATAAAGTCCAAACACTCTTGACTGTCGGCTGGCTCCAAAATTGGAATATG
>PFMI01000022.1:2203-5536 GCA_002785165.1 bacterium (Candidatus Gribaldobacteria) CG_4_10_14_0_8_um_filter_33_9 | reverse complement strand
TTATTTTTGATTTTGAGCGAAGCGAATATGTCTCCAATTTCCGAGGCTGGCGTGCCGGGATAAGTTGAAACAAATTCAACCCCGCTTTCTAAAGCGCCCCGAACAATAGCTTCATTACCTAATAAAATTATTTTTTTTTCTGATTTGTTTAAAATTTTTTTCATGATTCTATCTTAGCATTTTTTATATCAAATTAAAATTGATATATTTATAAACTTGATTCAATAATACAAAAAGCTACGATCGTAGCTTTTTGTAACGCAGAGATTTTAAGTTTGATTTTATTTGATAACGGATTATAATTATAACTAAATATGACAAAGAAAAAAAAATTGTTTTAGGAATTTTAGGAGGATTGATTTCAATTGTTTTGGTTGTTGGATTACACCCTTATTTTTATTATTCCTATCATAGCTGGAAAATTGGCAATGCGTATAAACAATTTGAACAGGGTTATTTGGATTAGTGGAATTGCTAATATAAATTAAATGCCAAATTATTTTTATAAAGCAAAAAATATTAAAGGAGAAGAAAAACAAGGATTTTTGGAAGCCATTAATTTTTCTCATCTGGCGCAATTGCTTCGGGAGCAGGAATATTTTTTGATTTTTGCTGACGATAAAAGTTTGGAAAAGAAAAAAAAGAAATTTGAATGGAATATTTTTTCAGGATTATTTAGGATTTCCATGAAAGAAAGGTTATTTTTTACCAAAAATCTCGCTTTAATGATTAAAACCGGAGTTCCCTTGCCAAGAGCTTTTGAAATTTTAATCAGGCAGGCAAAAGCAAAAAAATTCAAAGAAATTATAAAAAAAGTTTCTCAAAATATAATCAAAGGAGAAAGTCTTTCCGAGGCTTTGAGCCATTTTCCGGAAACTTTTCCTTTGCTATTTCAAGAGACTTTAAAAGTTGGGGAAGAAACTGGAAAAATAGAAGATAGCCTTAATATTTTAGCGCGACAAATGGAAAGAGAATATAATTTAAAATCCCAAATTAAAACCGCTATGGTTTATCCTTTAGTTGTCTTATTTGTGGGCTTGATTATTGGAATAATGATGTTTGCTTTTGTGGTTCCTAATCTTAAAGTTGTTTTTGAAGAATTTAAAGTTAATTTGCCTTTTGCCACCAAGACAATGTTTTTTTTCTCTGATTTTTTAATCAAACAATGGTTTCCTGTTATTTTGATCTGTTTTGTTTTGATCTTTATTATCACTATGGGTTTGAAAAAAGGGAAGGGAGGCAAATTTATCAGTAAAATTATTTTAATCACCCCTATACTTTCTAAAATTTCCAAAGATATTAATTCCGCTTTAATGTTAAGAATTTTAAGTTCTCTTTTCGCGGCCGGCGTGCCAATTATTTATTCTTTAAAAATTACTTCGGGAAGTTTGGGCAATTTTTATTTTAAATCATCGTTGATAGAAGCCGCTAATCTTGTTAAAAAGGGAAAAAAATTTTCTCAAGCGCTTGAACAATATGAAAATCTTTTTTCGCCCCTTGTTCTTGAGATGATAAAAGTGGGCGAAGAGACAGGTGAGACCTCGCAGGTTTTAGAGACCTTGGCAGATTTTTATGAAAAAGAGGTGAACGCTACTTTAGAAAAACTTTCATCTATTATTGAGCCTATTCTTATTGTGGCAATTGGAGCTGTTGTTGGTTTTTTCGCTATTTCTATGCTGCAGCCGATTTTTAGCATTACGAGCGGTATATAAATTAAATTTGCTTGAAAACATTTTTTATAGATATATTTTATAAATTTTGTAGATATATTCTGTAAAAACCCTGCGTTACAAAAACTCACGATCGTAGCTTTTTGTAACGCAGGGTTTTAGGGTTTTTTGTAACGTGGGATTTTACAAAATATAATAGAATTAGAATTATAGAAGAAATTAGTTGCTCTAAATTATTTTTTTGCCTCTAAAACCAAAATAATCTTTATAATTTTTTTCTCCAAAAAGTATTGGGTAAAAATCTTCCTCAGCAATAAGGTATTTGTTGCCTCTACGCGCAAATGTCTCTCCTTTATAAATTAATTTATAATTTTTTATCTTCTTCAATAATTTGTATTCTTTTGGTTTATGAACTTTAGAAAAAACATTAAAATATTTTGTAGTATTTTTTCTTTTGGAGATCCTAATATTAATTAAGCCAAGATGTTTAAATAATTTTTTAATATCCGCCACAATTTTTTTTAGTGTATTTGGATTATTATCTTTTCCGTATTCAAAAGCGATGCCAATTTTTGCTTGAGAAATAAGAGCGTTATTTTTTGTAGCATTCATGACCAACACATATTTAGGTTGAATCACTTTAATATATTTAATGGTTTTTTTGTTAAATTTTTCAACAATCAAAGTATTTTTAAGATTGCTTGTGGTTGAATGTATATCAATTACAATATCTGCTGATTTAATAATTGGCAAGAGTTTATAAGCAAGTTTTTGCTCATGATTTCCAAATTTTTTGCCAGGAAAGGAGCGATTGAGATCTTGGTCAATAAATCTTTTATGAATCTCAAAAGCCTTCTTGTTCGCAATCTGGACAGAAAGAATATTTTTATTGATGTTTAATTTTTCTATTTCTTTCGCAACTTTTAAACCAATTTTTTCATCGCCATGAGTTAGAATATTAAGTATTATTTTCATATTTTGTATTTTAATATTATTTGTTTTTTTAGACAAGGAAAAATATGGGGCCATCGTTCTCAATGGCCCCTACTATTTAAAACGTCCGATGCAAATTATTGCATCGCCTCTTTTAAAATCACAGATGCTGTCCCACCAGCTCTGCAACTTTGGATCTCGGCTTAAAGGTTTTGTCCCATATAATGGCCCATTATAATGGCCGATTGTTGTTGGGAAAATAGATCCAATTTTCTTTCCAACCTTAATCCCGCGCACCCAAATGTCCTTGGGGATATTCTTGTCGGCAATTTGCATAGGATGCCATTCACAGCAGATTTTTCGACCAACAGACCACATATGCACGGATTGCGTACGCAAAGCAAGATATTTAGTCCCAGTTTTTTGCCGAATAAAATCAATTACTTTGCCACCCACTGACCGGCCTTGAAAGTCTGGCATCAAAATGATGCCAGAAAGATATAATATATCATCAAAAATACTAAATATAGAAAATCCGATGATGCATTTATCTTCTTCCAATGAGAAAACGATTCCCTCTCGTAAATGGCTAACTACATCCCGTAGGAGAGCTTCGGTTATTGGTTGAATAAAGCCCTTTGCGGCAATTTTAGTAGCTATTTCAATACTAGGGATAGCATGTTTTATACTAATCATTTTACACCTCCTTTTATTCTGTCTGATTTTTCAG
>PFMI01000022.1:0-2160 GCA_002785165.1 bacterium (Candidatus Gribaldobacteria) CG_4_10_14_0_8_um_filter_33_9 | reverse complement strand
AAAAAATTTTTTCAAAGAACAAACCAACGCGATATTTGCGCTGATGGTTACACATTTTTTGAAAATAAAATATTCAGTCATCAACGCAAATAAAAAACTCCTCTCGCGAAAGTCCAGAAGGAGTTTTGATGGCTAAGATAAAACGAGAATGTTAATTCAAACCAAAATCAGGACTTTGAGAGAAAGCTGTAAAATCCTGCGCCAAGTTAATGAAATAATATATTGGTTAGATTTCATATTAATTATGTTTTTATGCTATCAAAAAAAATTTTGAATGTCAATATTTTTTATTGGCTGACAATTTTTGAAAACCTTAAGGAATTTTTTTAAACGAATGTTTTTGGGGTTAAACATTTTTTATAGAATTTTATAGAAAACAAAACAGAATTTAACTGAGATCGGGTCTCGGTAAATTTTTTCTCAACCCAATTTTTATCGCTAGTGGACAGCGCAAGTGATGCAAGGGTCAAAGGCGCGGATTAATTCTTGAATTTCTTTTTTTTGTTCCTCTCGCGAAATTTTTTTTTCTTTTTTTATTAATTCTTGCGTCTCTTTCTCTAAACAAGCTAAATTAATTTGGGTAGGAGGAATGATATTATAATCAATTATTTTTCCTTGAGAATTGATTTTTATTTGATGAAATAAAATTCCCCGGGGAGCTTCTATACAAGCATTGCCGACAACAGATTTTTGTTTTAGAGCGCTAAGATTTTTAACATAATCAGTTGCTTTAGCTTTTACTAAATTTTTAAGCTGCGCTTCGTCAATTAAATTTATTATTTCTTCCAGAAAATGCAGGATTTCAATAGCTTGGGATAGATTATTATTGTAAGGATTTTGGAAATCAGATGGCAATGTTTGGAATATTTTTTTGGCTTTGATATTTAAATTTTCGGAAAAAAGATTAATTCGCGCCATTGCTCCGGTTTTTACTATTTTTTCATTTTTTAAAACACCTAGTTTAGCGGGAGAATCTTTTCTAATAATTTCCTTTATCATATTATTTTTAGCAAAATTTAAAGGCGCAGAATATAGAGGATAAGAACCTTTTAAAGGAGCAATGGTCAAAAATTCGGTTTTTGTCCTTAAATCCGGAATTTTTAGGTTTGAAAAAATTTTTATTAAATCGTACGCTTCATCAATTATTTCAAAGATTGAACTTTTTATCGCCAGGAGCTTGTTAATATTGGGAGGATTTTTAAATCCTCCCAATATAGTATTAGAGGGAAATATAGAAGAACCGCCAATAATTTCCAAAACCTTATCAGCCACTCTTTTTAAATTTAACATTAAATGAAATTCAGCCGGGTATTTTTTGGAGAGCTTAATTGCTCCTTTTGTTTCGTCATGGTCTGGTAAAACTAAAAAGAAAAGATGCAGAACATGGCTTTTTATAATTTGAGCGGCTAAAAGAATTTTTCTTAAAATCATTATTTCTGGAGAAATTTTTATAGACAAAGCGTTTTCTATGGCTAACCAGGAGCAAAGATTGTGAGCAATGGGACAAATGCCGCAGATGCGAGAATTAACAAAAGGCGCTTGAAGAAAATTTTTGTCAAGAAGTAAGCCCTCAATTAATCGCTCGCTTTCCGCTATTTCAAAAACAACTTTTTTTTCTTTAAAATTTACTTTTAAAGTTCCATGTCCTTCAATTTTGGCTATAAAATCAGGAGGAGTTATTTTTTTTATTGGTGACACAACTTTTTTTATCTTTAATTTTTCTAAGATTTTTTTGAAAAGTTCAATATCAGGAGGGCAGCCAGGGATTTTTTCATCCACTTTTATAAACCTTTCTACTGGTTCTAAAAATTTGGCTTTGAGTTGGTAATTTTTATTGTAAATTTTTAAGGCAAATTTTTTTCGTTTTTCTGGGTTTAGTTTAAAAATATTTCCGGAAATCGCGCAAGCACCTAAAGCAACCACAATTTTTGAGGTCTCTCTGATTTGTTTAAGTAATTTAATCTGTTCTTTTGTGGTAACCGCTCCATCAATAAAAGCAATATCAAAATCAGGTTTTTCTTTTTCTTTAAGAAGCCGCCAATGGGTGATTTCAAAGTCCTGGAAAAAATCCAACAAAAGCTCGTTTAAAGAAAGGAGATGAAATTCGCACCCCTCGCATCCGGTTAAATCAAAAATTCCAATTTTTGTTTTAAATAAAGG
>PFMI01000045.1 GCA_002785165.1 bacterium (Candidatus Gribaldobacteria) CG_4_10_14_0_8_um_filter_33_9 | reverse complement strand
AAATGGAAGAAAAAACTATTGATTTTGTAAATGAATATAATTTTGAAAAAAGATTAAAATCTTTAAATTACAAAACGCCTGAACAATTTTTAAAGGAAAAAAAGGGATTTAATAATGTCATACAACGTATCGTTATTTAACACTTAAGCATATTCTAATTCAAGGGTAGTAACCAAAGGAGCTATTTTAGGAAGAAATTTTTTTATTTTTGGTTGGCCTTCTAAATAAAGCTCAACCGCTTCTTTAAGGTTTTTTTGAGCCCCCTCAATGGTTTTGCCCTGACTTACTACTCCCAATTCTAAACAACGGGCAATATACCATTTATCTTCTTGAGTTATAAACGTTACTAATATATCTCATCAACCGCAGACAAGCGACCCAACATTCCTAAACCCAAATAAAAAGCCAAGAGATAAGACCCTCCATAGCTAACAAAAGGCAAGGGAATTCCGATTACAGGCAAAAGCCCTAAACACATTCCTATGTTTATAAAACTTTGAGAAATTAATAAAAACGCAAATCCTATCGCAAAAAGCCGGGTAAAATTATCTTCAGCATTCAATGCGACCTTCAATATCTGCCAGAAAAGAAAACTCAAGAAAAACATTAGAACAAAGCTTCCAAAAAATCCCGTTGCTTCGGCAATAGAAGCAAAAATAAAATCGGTTTGAGGCTCAGGTAAAAACCCATATTGAGTTTGAAAATTTTTATCAATTCCTTTTCCCCAAAATCCACCAGAGCCAATAGCAATCCTTGATTGATTAACATTCCACGAAATTCCCATGGGGTCGCTTTCTGGATTTAAAAAAGCCATGACCCTTTGTTTTTGATATTCTTTTAGCCAAAACTGCCAAGCTACAATAAAAATAATTAAAGCAACCAATCCTAAAACCAACAGATGCTGGAATTTAAGTCCTGAAAAAACAACAATGCCCAACCAGATAAAAATTAAAATAAATGCGGAACCAATGTCCGGCTGGAATAAAATCAAAAAAAAGGGAATTGCCAAATAAAGCAAAGAAAAGAAAATAGTTTGCAATCTTTTGATCTCTATATGACGAACAGCAAAATACTTGCTTAAAATAGCGATTAAAAAAATGGCGGCAAAGGGCACGGGGTCAAAAGAAAAATCTCCTATCTTATACCATCCTTTGTCTCCTCTTATTTCTGCGCCTAAAAAATATAAACCCAGAAGAGCGACAAGAGAAAAAAAATAAAAAGTGAAGACAAAATAAGAATTATTTTTTAAAAATTTCAAATTAAAAAAATTAAGCAAAATAACCAAAGCAATGGAAAAGGCAAAAAATATAAGCTGTTTTTTAAAATTCAAAAAATTTCCTTGCGCTAAAGAAAAACTATAAATACTCAAAAGTCCAAACAAAGTCAGGGCAAAAGCCGGCAAAATTATTGGCCAATTAAAATTTTTAAAAAATTTAATAAAATTCATATTTATTATTCTAAAACCGCTCGGATTCGCCGTACTCCGGCGCTGCAGGATTCTTCTTTAATAATCTTAAAATGACCAATTTCGCTCGTTTGACCAATATGCGGACCAGCGCAAATCTCTTGGGAAAAATCTCCAACCAAATAAACACTGACTTTTTCCGGATATTTTTCTTTAAAAAAAGACAAAGCGCCGGATTTCAACGCATCTTCTAATTTCATTTCTTGTTTTTTAATTTCTAAATTTTCTTTAATTTTTTGGTTAACCAAGTCCTCAACTTTTTTAATTTCTTCTATCGTCATTTTTTGTGAATGAGAAAAATCAAATCTTAATCTTTGCGGAGTAATATTTGAACCCATTTGTTTAACATTTTCTCCTAAAATTTTTCTTAAAGCAGAATGAAGTAAATGCGTTGCGGTATGCAATTTCGTAATCCGTAATTTGTAATCCGTAATTTGTAATTCAGTAATTTGTAATTCAGTAATTCCATGACCACCGAATTTTTTTTCCGCTCCAGCGCGCGAAATTTCCTGGTGTTTTTTTTGCGCTTGATAAAATCCATTTTTATCAATTTCAAATCCTTTTTCTTTTGCCAATTCTTCAGTCAACTCCAAAGGAAAACCGTAACTCTGATATAAATCAAAAACCTCTTTTCCGTTAATAATTTCTGATTTTTGATTTCTAATTTTCGTTTGTAAGAGTTGTTCAAATTCTTTCAATCCTTGCTCCAATGTTTTCTCAAATTTTTCTTCTTCATTTTGAATTACCTTTAAAATATCGGTCTCTTTTGATTTTAATTCAGGATAAACATCTTTATAAATCTCAATTATTTTTTGAGATAAAAAGAAAAAAAGATTTTCTCTCAATTCAATCAATCTTTTATGTCTGATTGCCCGACGAAGAATTCGACGCAAAACATAACCATGTTCAGTGTTAGAAGGCAAAATACCATCAGCAATTAAAAACACCGAGCTCTTAATATGGTCAGCAATAATTCGCTCTGTTTTTTTATCTATTTTTTCAATTGCATGGGTTTTAATTGCACGGGTCGTACCCGTGCAATTTTGGAAATTTTGGAGTTCACTAATAATCGGTTCAAACAAATCAGTTTCAAAAACTAAATCTTTTTTTTGTGATATCATTACCAATCTCTCAAACCCCATGCCTGTGTCAACGCCTTTTTGTTCCAAAGGAATTAATTCTTTATTTTTATTTTGAAAATATTCATTAAAGACCAAATTCCAAACCTCAATGCCATTAATATGAATTTCTGTGTTTGGACCGCAAGGACCTTCATCGCCGGTCGGTCCCCAAAAATTATCCTCTTTTCCATTTCTCTGTATTTTATTTTCCGGAATTCCCAATTTTTTCCAAATTTCAGCAGATTCCTTATCTTCTGGCACTCTCTCGTCACCTTTGAAAACAGTAAAAACCGCATTTTTAAAAGGCAATTTTAATTCTTTAAATAAAAATTCATAAGCAAGTTTAATCGCCTCTTCTTTAAAATAACCATTAAAAGAAAAATTACCCAGCATTTCAAAAAAAGTTAAATGACTTTTATCTCCCACTTCATCTATATCAGATGTCCGAAAACATTTCTGACAAGAACAAACATTTTGTCCATAAGGAGATTTTTCGCCAAGGTAATAAGGTTTGAATTGCTGCATTCCAGCGGTTGTAAAAAGAACACTAGGGTCATTTCCAGGAATCAAAGATGCGCCGGGAACGATTTTATGCCCTCTTTTTTCAAAAAAATTTAAAAATTTTTGACGAATTTCATTGGAATACATAGTTTAATTTTACTTAATTTTAAAATTAAATCAAATTTAGGGTTGACTTTTTCTTTGTTTGGACTATACTGAACATTGTAATTATCGCATGTTAGGATTTAACAATTTGCGTTGCCCGATATCCCTGTTTTTGATAACAACCCTGATATTCTCTCCTATCTTTTTTTTAAAAATAAAAAAAGTGATGGCAGAAGAGGTTTTGATTAAAATGGAAAATAAAGAGATTTTAAATTTTTCTATTATTCAAGACGCATTTTTTCTTCCATTGGGCGCTTTTCCTCATTATGACAATCCTATTTTTTCAGAAAAAATTAAAGTAATAGTTACCGCTTATTCTTCTTCCCCTGAAGAAACAGACGAAACGCCTTTTATTACCGCAGCCGGAACTTGGGTAAAGGACGGAATCGTGGCCAACAATATGTATTCTTTTGGGACAAAAATAAAATTGCCAGAAATTTTTGAAAATAAGGTTTTTATAGTTGAAGATAGAATGCACAGCAGAAAAGGTTTCTACCAAGTTGATGTCTGGTTTCCCACAAAAGAAAGCGCCTTGGCTTTTGGAACAAAAATAACTGAAATGGAGGTCTTGGTTGATTAATTAAATTTTTTATTAAACAGCGACAAAAAGGGCATAAACTCTTTGATTTTCCTACGTGGTGCGATTATTTGACGAAATCCGAACCTTTTTTGAACGGAACTGATGGCGCGCGGAGCGCGCCACAATCCTGACGCTCGGGCGGGGCGGGCAGAAAAAGGGGTGTGGGGAAAATGAATGCCCGCCTCGCCCTCGCTTTCCGCCGCCGCCGAATTTCGTGCCAACGAAGTTGGCGCGCCACCTAAATTATTTCACCGTTTTCTGTTCTTGTGGCGGCATTTGCGGAATCATTATCTGTTGGAAAGGAATATTTTTTACCAAGAACACGCCATTACTATTTTCGTACAATTTGATAATCGGTGAACGGTCAAGTAAAATTTCGAGCACACAATATAATTCCCATACTTTTTCTCGCAATGGCATATTCTCTCTCAAATCGGAAACTTTAATTCCGATTGTTTTCGCTTCGTTTATTCCAATCGGTCTGCCGTGCGATAACCATTTTTTATGGTCTGCCAAATTTTTAGCGATACCGTCTGCTTTTTCTGCCGCTTTTACATCGCCCTTAAACATATATTTAGTTAACCAATCTTTCACCAATTCTTCGGATAATTTTTTAGCGTTCTCACAAATTTGCAAAATATGTAAATCGTATTTATTCAAAAGCGGCAGATATGCGGGCAAGATATCAGTTCCAGCTTCTGAAATCACTTTTTTAGCTTCCTCAAAGCCGTCAATCAAGGTTTGTGCAGGGACAAAATTTCCATTGATTTGGATTTGTGGGTCAATCGGTCCAAGCTCTGATCTGTCGTCCATTAAAATTTCATCGCCAGATAAAACCATCATTGTCGCCGCGCTTTTCGCCATATTCGGAACAATGAAGCGGATATTATCAAAATGCTCGCGCAACATACAGACGATTGATTGTGTTGCTTCGGCGGAACCGCCCGGGCTATGAATAATTACATCAACGCCTTTTTTGTCTAAACCCTCAACAATATCAGCGAAACAAGTTTTATCGTCCCAAGTGATTGCACCAGCGGGGTGATTTTTCTTTAAGTCAGAAAAATAAACCAAAACATCTCGTTTGGTTATATCCTTTATTTCTTTTATCTTTAGTTTTCTAAACGAATCAATATACTCAACCTGCTTTTCTGGCTGTGGTCGCTTATTTAACTCATCTAGTAGTTGTTGAAATGTTGGCATAGTAATCTTTTTTAGAAAGCGAGCTGGAATAACTGCCCCTATATCTCGGCTTCTGTTTAATAGTCATTGCGTCAATCGCTTGCTCATAAGTTTTTTGGGCATTCTCAAAAACTTCCAAAGCTTTCTTAATTTTTGGATTATCTTTTATGCTATTAAGTTTTTGTTGAAATTGTGTATCCATAGGAGTAATCTTATCAATTTTTATCTTTTAATGCCAGTTTTTATTTTGCTAATAACTCATTAAATCTTTTTATAATTTCTTGCATTCTAATTTCACAATCAGACGAGTCGCCGTTTATTTTATGAGCGAATAAATTATAGCTGAGCAGATTAAAATCTCGCCAATCAACAGCAATTTTTAATAATTGATCATTATCATGCTTAAATTTTTCTTTGAGTTTATATATTTTTGATCTAATTTTTCAAGCGTATCAAAGCCCTTACCAACCTCTTCAAGATGTTTGTTGACTTCGGCAAATTCGCCTTTATTTATTCTATCCACGCTAACCTTAACAGAGTCAGATTCTATTGCCTTAGCGGTTTTAACATAATAGCTATAAGCTTCTTGCTCAGTATTTTTTATTTTCCTATTCAACAAAAAGTTTGTTATTCCCATATTTTTAAAAATTAATTTATTAAATCGTCAACGCTAACCTCAAGAGCTTTCGCTATTTTCTTAAGTGTGTCCAGCGTTGGATTCTGGTTTTTACCAGCTTCAATTTTAATAATCGTATTATTAGCGACATCGGCCAATCTCGCCAATTTCTCTTGGGATAACCCTTTGGTTTCCCTAAGTTTTCTAAGTGTTTTTGTAATGTTTGACATACTAATATCGTAGTAGTAGAATTAAAGTATCAGTAATATTCCCTTTCAACTACTTTAATGCTACACTAAAAATTAAAAATTGTAAACAGGCGGCGCATTTCGCAAAGCGAAATACGAAATTCGGCGGTGGCGGAACGCGCCGCCGAATTGGGCGAGAAAAATTCTTGAAAGTATGGTTATGGTGCGATTATTTGACGAAATCCGAACCTTTTTTGAACGGAACTGACGGCACGCTTCGTGCGCCAAACTGAACGCCGCCGCCGAATTTCGTGCCAGTGAAACTGGCGCGCCGCCCAAAATTGACGGTTAGTAAAATTTATAAAAAACACGCATATCTTAATTACAAGTTTAGCAG
>PFMI01000047.1 GCA_002785165.1 bacterium (Candidatus Gribaldobacteria) CG_4_10_14_0_8_um_filter_33_9 | reverse complement strand
GGTTGCTAACTATTTTGTAATTTTTTGGAATTTGAATTTTGGATTTTGTTAAAATATCTCCTTGGACAACTTCCACATTTTTAATCCCTGATTTTATCAGTATTTCTTGCAAAATTCCCGCTAATTTTGCGTCTTTTTCTATGGCAATTACTTTTTTTACGCGGCTCGCGAGTTCTTTGGTAAGAATTCCCAAACCAGGACCTATTTCCAAAACAATGTCCTGCGGCTTAAGAAGACTGGCAATGACAATTTTTTCCAGAATTTTTTGCGAAATCAAAAAGTTCTGACCTAATCCTTTTTTGGGCCAAATCCCTTTTTCTTTTAACAATTTTTGAATATCCTGTTTTAGCATCTTGACATTTTACATTGCTCAGCCATAATTAACAATATATTATGAGTAAAAAAGGAAAATTGTGTCTCTGGTCGGGAATTGCCATTAGCCTAATTATTGGACCAATGTTGTTTTTTTCTCAAAACCAGAAACCATTGTCTTCTCAAAAAGACGCGTTTGACAAAACTCAATATCTTTTCCCGAAACAGGAAGAAATAAACGTTTCTTTTGACTTAAATTTTTCAGAGGGTGTTTTTGTTAAATCAACTGGACCGCCTTTTTTAATTTCCAACAAAGTTTTGGCTTCTTTCAGCGAGACCGAGGAAACAGCGCCAACTCCCGGTGTTTTGTATTTGGTAAAACAAGGAGACTGTTTAAGTGAAATTGCCAAAAATTACAAAGCAGAAATAAAAAAAATTATTAGTTCTAACCAACTCGCTGATGAAAATGACATTTTTGCCGGCGATTTTTTATTTATTCCCGATGGTCAAATACCTTTAAAAACTTCGATGGAAACATTTTCAAAAGAAATACCTGAAATACCTTTGGCTGAATCATATTTTATTTTCCCGACACAAGGGGAAATATCCCAAGGACCTCATGGCATTTTAAAAAACGCTGTTGATATTGCCAATAAATGCGGCACCCCGATAGTTGCCGCGGCTAGCGGTATAGTTCAAAGAACTGGCAAGTCTTGGCCGGAAGGAAACAAGATTACTATTTTGCACTCCAATGGCGCGGTTAGTTATTATATTCATCTTTCCAGCATTTTGGTTCAGCCAAAACAGCAAGTAGCGACTGGCGATATTATTGGCTATATGGGAAATACGGGATATACCGAGGGAGTTACGGGTTGTCATCTTCATTTTGAAATCCGAGGAGCAAAAAACTTTTTAACTAAATATCCCTTAAAAAGCCATTTAAAATGGGGCGACAAATAATCTCAAACCTCAAATTTTTGTTTCAGTATTTGGTTTGATATCTATTTTCCAGCCAGTCAATTTAGCGGCTAACCTTACATTTTGACCATCTTTGCCAATGGCCAAGGAAAGCTGGTCCGCGCTGACTATTGCCTCGGCTTTATTTCTGGGAAGAATTTTGACTTCAAGAATTTTAGCCGGGTTTAAACTATTAACAATATATTTATCCGGATTTTCCGACCATTCAACAACATCAATTTTTTCTCCGCCCAATTCATTGATAACAGTCATTATTCTTGTTCCACGCTGACCAACCAACGCGCCAATAGGATCAATATCTTTTTCCGTGGTATGGACAGCGATTTTTGTCCGCGATCCCGGCTCTCTGGCAATTGATTTTATATTCACTTGACCAGTTGAAATTTCCGGGACTTCTAATTCAAAAAGTTTGGAAACCAATTTCGGATACGCGCGGGAGACAAAAATTAAGGGATTTTTTTGTTCGTCTTCAATTTTTAGAAGATAAAGTTTTAAACGTTTGCCTATCTGATAAAATTCTCCGGGTATTTGTTCTGTTTTCGCTAAAATTCCCGAAATTTTGCCAATGTCAAAAAAAACAGCTGAAGATTCCACTCGCTGAACAATTCCGGAAACAAGTTCTCCTTGTTTTTCCTGATATTCTTTGAGTATTACTTCTTTTTCCGCTTCTTTTATTTTTTGCAGAATTACCTGCTTGGCTGTTTGCGCGGCAATGCGGCCAAATTCTTGTTTTTTTTCCGCAAGTATTTTTAAAAATTCGCCCGCTGTTATTTGCGGCTCTATTTTTTTCGCCTCCTCCAAAAGAATATGACGCTCCGGATTAAAATAAATTTTATCTTCCAAAGTTTCTTCTCCTGTTTTTTTGATTTTATCCGTTTCTTCTTTAGAGAAAATTTGCTCTTTTAAAACAACTTGTTTAATTTGCCAAAAATTTATTTCCCCTGTTTTCGGATTAAAATTGGTCTCGTATTTCTCTCCTTTGGCTCCATACTCTTTTTTATAAGCAGTGGCTAATGCTATTTCAATTATTTCTTTTACTTTTTCCTGAGAAATTCCTTTTTCTTCTGCGATCTCCATTATAGCGGAAGTTAAAATTTTTAAATCCATAATTTTTAAAATCTTATAAAAACATTGTCCCTATTTCACGGGACATTTTTTAAAATAGCAAGAAAAAAATAAAAAGTCAATAATCTAAATTTTACTTTAAAGATAACTTGTATAAATTTGTGTTTTAATTTTTTATATTGTAGTATAAAAACCTATGGAAATTCGCAACATTGCTATTATCGCTCATGTTGACCACGGCAAGACCAGCTTGACCGATTTTTTGATGCGCCAAACAGGCGCGACAAAAGAGGGCGTTACCATGGACTCAAATGATTTGGAACAGGAGAGAGGCATCACTATTTATTCTAAAAACGCGTCAATTTTTTACAAAGGAACAAAAATAAATATCGTGGACACTCCGGGCCACGCGGATTTCGGTTCTGAAGTTGAGCGCGTCCTGCGTTCCATTGATTCGGTAATTTTAGTGGTTGACGCGCAAGAAGGACCAATGCCTCAAACAAAATTTGTTTTAAAAAAATCTTTAGAACTGGGATTAAAACCGATTGTTGTGATAAATAAAATAGACAAGGCCGCGGCAAGACCGGATTGGGTGTACGAAAAAGTTATAGAACTTTTTATGGATTTAGACGCCAATGAAGAACAACTGAATTTTTCCACTATATACGCGATAGCCAAAGATGGTATCGCTAAAAAAAATTTATCAGACTTTTCAAACGATTTATTCCCGCTTTTAGACCTTATTTTAGAAAAAGTCCCTGCGAAATCTTCGGAAGAATTAAACTATAAACCTTTGAGGTTTCAGCCATTTAATCTTGCCTATGATAATTTTATGGGCCGTTTGGCTATTGGCAGGATATATGAGGGAATCATTAAAACAGGGAGCAATGTTTTTATAAAAAAAGCGACAAACGAGACAAGAACAGGCAAAATAACAAAGGTTTTTTCATTCCATGGTTTGGAAAGAAAAGAGATCCAGGAGGCAAGCGCTGGAGATATTGCGATGATCGCGGGATTGCCGGATATTTATATTGGAGAAACCATTTGCAATAACGCGGAGCAAGAAGCGCTGCCCGCAATCAGTGTGGATGAACCAACAATCTCGCTTAATTTTTTGGTAAATAATTCTCCTTTTGCGGGAAAAGACGGCAAATTCCTCACTATCCGTCAAATAAGAGAACGGCTGGAAAAAGAGCTTGAAATAAATGTCGGACTTAAAATTGACTTTTCTGCAAATGATTATTTTAAAGTTTATGGCCGCGGCGAATTGCACGTCGCCATTTTGCTGGAAAATATGAGGCGCGAGGGATATGAATTACAGGTTTCGCAACCCCATGTTATTTTTAAACAAGAAAATGGAGTTAAAATGGAACCGTTTGAAGAAGTTATTATTGATATCCCCGCGCAAATGCTCGGAATGGTTATGGAAAAATTGGCTAAAAGAAAAGCCATTATGATTAATATGCATCCTGAACAAAATCACTTTAGAATTACTTTTGAAATACCCGCAAGAGGGTTATTAGGGTACCGCGGCGATTTCATAGTTGACACAAGGGGCGAAGGAATTATTTGCAACAGGGCAATCGGTTTTAGGCCTTTTGCCGGAGATATTGAAAAACAAACTTTTGGCTCAATGATTTCTATGGCTAATGGCAAGACTTCGGGCTTTTCTTTGTTTAATTTACAGGAAAGAGGAAATTTTTATGTTGGTCCGGGCGTAGAGGTTTATGACGGCATGGTGGTGGCTAATACTTCCAAAGGCAATGATATGAGAGTCAATCCCTGTAAAGGTAAAGAGCTTACAAATATGCGCTCCAAAGGCGCGGATGAAGCCATTGCCCTGACTCCTCCAATTAAACTCTCTTTGGAAAGAGGACTGGAAATAATGCATGACGATGAATATCTGGAAATTACTCCCAAAAACATCCGTTTAAGAAAAATTCCTTAGAAAAGGTTACTCGAGATTGGAAGTTACCGAGACCCGATCTCGGTAAATTTCTGCAAAACCCTATCCTACCTTACCCTAACCCTGCGTTACAAAAACTCACGATCGTAGCTTTTTGTAACGCAGGGTTTTTATTTTGTAACGCAGGGTTTTTATTTTGTAACGCAGGGTTTTGATATATTTTTTTATTTTGGTAAAATATCATTATGAAAAAATATATTTTTATTTTAATTTTGGTCTTGATGTTTACGTTTAGCGGAAAGGATTTTATTTTTTCTTCCGCAAAGCCGGAAATTTATTTTTTTTATAGCGCTACTTGTCCTCATTGTATTGAAGAAAAAGGTTTTTTAAAAGGATTAAAAGAAAAATATCCGGAAATTAATTTAAAAGAATATGAAATAATCTCTAATATAGAAAATCAAAAAGTTTTAAAAAGTTTTTATAAAAAATATAATGTTCCAAAAGGAGAGATGGGCCGCGTGCCAGTAACTTTTACCTCTGCTAAATATTTTATCGGTTTTAATCAAAAAATTGCCCAAGACATTGAATCCTGTTTAAAACAATGCCTATTAAGCGGAAAAGAAAAAGAAAGTTCTTATAAAATTAAAATCCCATTTTATGGAATAGTTGACCTTTCAAAAATGTCCTTGTTAGTATTAACCATAACCTTGGGGGCGCTGGATGGATTGAACCCTTGCGCTATGTGGGTTCTTTTGCTTTTAATCGCTCTTGCCATAAACACTCGTTCCCGGAAAAAAATATGGCTCATTGGCGGAACTTTTATTTTGGCTTCGGGAATTGTTTATTTTTTAATTTTATCCGCTTGGTTAAATTTATTTTTAGCGATTGGTTACGTAAATTTAACCAGATTTTTAATTGGAATTTTCGCTTTAAGCGCGGGAGTTTGGCAAATCAAAAATTTTATTACTTATCGCCCCGGCGTTTGTAAAATTGTCGGAATGAAGTCTGGATTAGAAAAAAAAATAAAAGAAAAAACTGAAAAAATTGTCGGCTTTTCAACTGGCTTCGCCATGATAGGAGGGCTAATTCTTTTGGCTTTGGGGGTAAACTTGATTGAATTTTTTTGTTCCGCCGGCTTGCCGGCAATCTATACGAGAATTCTTGCCTTAAATCAGATTTCTTCTTTGAGTTATTATCTTTACCTCTTGCTTTATACTTTTATTTTTATGTTGGACGATTTAATTATTTTTTCCTTGGCCGCAATTACTTTGAGCAAAATTGGTTTTACTGAAAAATATAATTACTGGAGCACTCTAATCGGAGGTCTATTGATGTTTATTTTGGGAATTTTGTTAATTTTTAATCCACAGCTTTTGATGTTGGTTTAAAAATTTGTGCCCCCAGAAGGAATTGAACCCTCATTTCAGCCTCCGGAGGGCCGCGCTCTGTCCGTTAAGCTATGGGGACATATTTTTTTACCTACAAAGCCGGGTCTCGTAGGTTTTAATTTCTTTTTAAAGGAAAGGAAATAGTGAATTTTGTTCCTATATTTTTTATGCTTTCCACCATTATGCTCCCTTGCATTTTTTGACAAAGATTTTTTACAATCCAAAGACCAAGCCCCGTGCCCGGTATTCCGCTCGTTTCTTTATTTTTTATCCGATAAAATTTTTCAAAAAGATTTTGCTGTTCTTCTCCGGAAATGCCGATGCCAGTGTCTTTGATGGAGAAATAATATTTTTTTTTGAAAAAGTCCGGCCATTCTTCTATTTCAATTTTGCCTTTATTAGTATATTTTATGGCGTTTTCTATTAGATTAGTCAGGATTTCCCGGAACCTGTTGGCATTTATTTTTATCACCCAATCCGTTTTTTCATCTTGTTTTTTGGTTTGGCAATTAAAAATAATGCCTTTACCCTCTATTCTTGTTTTTGTTGATTCAATAATTTCAGTAACAATCGCAGACGGAAAAATATCTTCCGGGGTTAAATCCAAAACCTGATGTTCAATTTTAATAACTTTTAA
>PFMI01000021.1 GCA_002785165.1 bacterium (Candidatus Gribaldobacteria) CG_4_10_14_0_8_um_filter_33_9 | reverse complement strand
AATCACCCCATCAAAATCAAAAATGATAATTTTTTGAGACATATAACTCGTATTTTTATTGTACCATTCGTGTTGTTATTTTATAATCTTTGGCGGATTTTTTGTCATAGAAATAGCATCGGCATTGATAGTGTCCAGCACTTCCCGGATATTATTCATAAATTGCGCCGGGAAAATAATAGTTGAGTTTTTTTCGGTGCTTATCTCGGCCAGAGTCTGCAGGGTTCGAAGCTGCAGCGCGATCGGATGGCTCATAATAATATCGGCTGCTTCGCCAAGTTTGACCGCCGCCTGAAATTCTCCTTGGGCGGCAACAATTTTTGCCCTTCTTTCACGTTCGGCTTCCGCTTCTTTGGCCATGGCCCGCTGCATGTTATCGGGTAAAACAATATCTTTTATTTCAACTGCCGTCACCTGCGCGCCCCAGGGCTCGGTGTGCGCGTCAATGACATTTTTTATCTGGTTATTTATCTCCCCGGTTTGCGAAAGCAGCTGGTCAAGCATGAACTGCCCGACAACATTCCTGACGGTTGTCTGGCTTATCTGATTAACCGCTTCGTAAACATTCTCAACACCGATAACCGCTTTTTCCGGATCAACAATGTGATAATAGGCAACGGCGGCAATATCAATGGAGACATTGTCTTTGGTAATGATTTTCTGCGAAGGAATGTTCATGGTGACTGTTCGCAACATAACCTTTGCCATCCTTTCAAAAATCGGGATTAAAATTATAAGCCCGGGCCCGCGGATACCCGTGAATTTGCCAAGAAAAAATATCACGCTTCTTTCATATTGCTTAACAACCCTCAAAGAAGCAAAAATAAGAACTATTAAAAAAATTATGACATAATAAAGTGTTGGCATTTCTTTGCCGCCCCGCTCATAACGAAGCTTTTTTTATATTTAAAATTTTAAGTTTTTGACTTTTTATTTCTCCATTTATCGCGTTTTTAATCTATTTACCTATTCGTACGAATTAGACAATAAACAAAAGTTGTTTTAATAACGGATTTAATGGATTAACAAGGCTATAATAGACCACCAAACTCACCTGCTCGGTATCAACCAGGTCGGCGTTTTTCAAAACCGCCATGTGTTTTGATGTTGATTTAAACGACAATTTGAGAAAACCGGAAAGTTCCGTCACCGAAGCCTTGCTACGATCGGCTAGATATTTAATAATTTTTATCCGCCGTCGATTAGCCAGCGCCTTCAATATTTTTTCCGCTTGATTGATTTCCATATATAATCATTGTACCACAATTTTTTGTATTTACCTATTCGTACGAATTAGACAATACAATATTCTCACATTCTTGCCTTGTCCATCCGTAGCCTTCTTGATAGTCCGTAGCCTTGGCGAAGGATATGTGCGAAGGAGGAAGAATGTTGGAGAATTATTTTCAAACTCCGCCCTGCTCATAACGG
The DNA here is from genome assembly GCA_002785165.1 of bacterium (Candidatus Gribaldobacteria) CG_4_10_14_0_8_um_filter_33_9. Taxonomy (GTDB): domain Bacteria; phylum Patescibacteriota; class Minisyncoccia; order Minisyncoccales; family CG1-02-41-26; genus PFMI01. The sequence goes on along the minus strand of PFMI01000021.1, from coordinate 4,867 downwards.
GACTTTTTTATATTTAAATTTTTGAATTTTTATCGAATTCTGTGCCAGCGAAGTTAAAAACAGTACCTGGCCCCTTTTCCACGTCTCATTTTTCGCTTTATACTCCTAATCTGCTTACAATTTATCCATATCATATACCTACTAAGTTTGGCTACTAATTTCCAATATATCTCAAAATTAATTTTTGCTTCCTCATTTAATTCTTTTAATGAAAAGTCTAATAGTTTATGAACAAATTTTATGCGGAGTGAATTAAATTTATTTAATTCAGAAATTAGTTGAACGTTGTCACAATATCGAGAAAAATACGAGATTAGCCTTCCTAAAGTAAAATTGCTAAGTTTTTCAAAATCAGTATTCCTAAATTTCAGGCCTGAATGATTAATAACATTTTTTATCCACTTTTCCTGTATTTGAATTGCAGACTGTAAGGTATGCTCAATGGTCGCGGAACATAAATAAAAAGCTTCTAAATAAAAATCTTTTTTTATTAAATCATCTATTCGCGGATAGATATAATCATCCCAGTTTTTATCTCGATTAGACATAGTTTTATGTATCAGATTTGACCTCTGCTACTAACTTATAAAAAGGATTTTTAGCGCATTTACTTTTTATAATTGCTGCGTTATTTAATCCTAGTTTTTCTAACGAGATATTAAAATACAAAGCGAAAACCAAATCATCAATGTAATCTTTTATCTCTTTTTGTTTTTCTAAATCAACTACTAACAAATTTTTCAATTCCGACAAGTTTAATTGTTCTCTGAATAGCTTATCATTTGCAAAATTGGCTTTTATAACTATTCCAACCAAAGCGGGATTATTCCTAATTTTGCATTCAGTCTCCTTGCCATCTTTTATTAAAACCAAAGAATTCTTCTTTACTTTAATAGAATTAATTTTTTGAACCATTATTTCAGAAAAATCAACCAAATCAGACAAACGTAATTCTTCTAATTTTAATAATTCATCAGTTTTCTTTATTATCTCGTCTTTAATAAACTGATTATCTTCGGTAATATTAGGAACGCGCACGAATTCTTTTACAGTTTTTATGCCAATTAAAATATCTTTTTCATTTTCATTTCGGAAAAAGCCATCAAATATTTTTACTGATAATTGAGAATTCAGAATTGACAGAAGGTACATTAACTCATTTTTATTGTCTGAAGAAATTAAGACATTATTATAATCTATCATTATATTCTTTTCCGAAAAATGAAAATAATTATAGTTAATATAACTCCAAACTATTTTATACTTTTGTTTATAAACAATTTCTCCCTGACTACCAAAGGGAAAATCTAATAATTTGCTATCTATAAAATCTTCAGAGGCTAACACCATAAATCCACCTTTGTTATTTATTGCCATAAAATATTTCTCATTATTATTTCCCAAACTTTTATTTATTTTATCTTTTGGATATTTTAGCCCCCTGTCGAAATAGAATCTATTTCCAAATTTATGTTTTGCTAAAATATGATCGTAATAAATTGAAATATTATTACTTCCTGCCTTATATTTTTCGTAAAAATCTAAAAAAACCTTATTTTGTTTAATAAAATTCCAATTAGCTACATTCTGCAAGAGTTTGTTTTGTAAAATTTTCTTTTTTAATATTTTCTTGTTTTGTCTAATATTGTTCAAACATTCCTCTACATCATTATTCGCTTTGGTGTAATTTATAACCTCAACTTGGTGCAAAGTGCCGGGTCGGCCCTTACAAAGAACGAACACTAAACTTGAAGTAGCAACTGGTTTATTCTGTTTAAGTCCTCTACCAACAAACATTTTACCGCTAAAAGTTATAATTTTTTCAATCGTAGTAAATTTAGCTAAATGATAGCGAATAACATCGAGATCACCCGCAGTTAATACTGTTTGGGGAATGATATAACAAAGTCTGCCATTGTCTTTTAATAATGCAACTCCTAAAGCGATAAAAAAGGCAAAAAGATTTGGATTTGGTGCATATTTTTTTTGATTTGTCGGTATACTATGAAGATTTACACCATAGATATCACTCATCTTAATCTTCCTTTTTTTCATCAGCTCAAAAAATAAAACTTTTTGTTTTGAACATTCTTTAAACGAAATATAAGGCGGGTTGCCTATAACAAAATCAAATCTGCGACGAGGTGGGCGCATACTTTGTTTCATTTCCGTTAAATCTCCTTCATCGCGCACATAGCTTTTATAACCTAAATCCAAAGTTTTAGTAATAAATAGCGATTGCTGGCCAAAGGCAACATCCCTATCGTTTTGAGTATTTTGCAATCCAGAAAAAATAAATTCCGCAATTGAATCGTTGGTTTTAAAAACCTTTATTTTTTTATCTATCGGATTATTATATTTACTATTAATAATCAAAGGTAATAATCTCATTAAAATATTCATTTCTGCAAGATACAAAGGAAATTCAGCTATATCTAAGCCAAAAACATTGTTATTGATTAAATCCTCCACTTTTTTTGATATCGCCAGCGAACCATTAGGCACGGCATTGATTATTCTGTCGGTCGCGCTATACAAAAATGTACCGCTACCACAAGATGGGTCAATAATAGAAACATAATTTTCGTCTGGGTCGTTGCCCAAACGGCTTTTTATTTCTGTTTCGTTATAACCAATCTGCTCTAACATAAAATTGACAACTGCAGGGTCTGTAAAATATTGACCTTTTTGTGTTTCTTCATATAATTCTTTCAAATAGTTTTCGTATATATAGCCAAAAATTTCATTTTTAACATTGGCGAAATTATACTTTTTTATAAATACAAAAATATCAAGCCACGGAGAAACATCGTGTAATTCATTCTTTGGAGAACGTATAAGTTCCAAAACGGTCTTTGTTATAAATTCCTGTTCTTTTGCGAAAGGCCGATAGATATTTTTTGATATGTTGTTAGATATGCCGTCTATCACTGCTAAAATTCTTCCATACTGTTTTTGTTTTAGGCATTCAAAAATAGAATTGTTTATGTCGTCGAAATTTTTCGCAAAATCATCAAATTCATTATCAACAAGCGTTTTATATAAAATAAATTGGATAATGTAAGCATAAGTAATTTCAATGGCCTTTTTTTCTTTCTCTTTCTTTTCTAATCCCGTAAAATATCCTTCAATATCTAACTTATTTTTGAAACTTCTTATAAGGGTAGTAATGTCTCTAAAAAAATCCTGTCTTCGCAAGCCCACCGATAAATCTTCTTGAAACATTTTTAGCTGCCCTATCTCTTCAAAAAATGATAAATAATAGAATTCTGGTTTAATATATTCTTGCCAAAAATCCTGAAACAAATCTGGTTTATCCAAAATTTGGTCAAGTTTAAATTCTTTAAGTAGATATGCATTATTGTAAAATTGCCAGCTAAAACCGTCTGTTAAAACACCATATTTCTTTTCTATATCAAGCTGATATTGTAGAAGCTGGCCTAAACCAGCTTCAATGTTTCCGTATTTTTTAACTTCTACAGGAATAACTATATCTGGATTTACATAAATTATAATATCGGCCTTGCGCGCCGCTTTGGTTTTACTTTCTTCGGTAAACTCATTTTTTTTATTTTCTAATGGTGTTGATTCAAGCCCTTCTTTCAGATTAAAAAAATCTTCCGATTTTAATAAATCTTTGACAAACTTTTGGACTCCAGAACCAACCTCCTTTGTCTGATAGGAATCTTTCTCTTTATTCCACTTTGCTTGGAGGTCTTTATTTTTCATAATCATATTAAATCCCTTAATTTATTTTACATCAATTTCAATTTTTCATCTATAATCTGCACCAAACCACTTTTCCTTAGTGGCAGTTTTTTATTATTTATTAGGTAAAACTTTCCTTCTTCGCAAGCAGCATAAACCAAAATTGGTATAAAGCTTTTCTTTGACCTGATAATTCCATAAACCAAACGAGCTCCGCTGCTTGGCGACATCTTAGGATTTGTTATCCCAACCCTAATTTTATAAAATTCTATGGTTTCTGCCTTTACAGTTTTTCGTGTTAAGCAATCGCCAAATAAACAATTAAATAAAGAGGACGGCAATAAGCCGTCCGTTAATTTCCCTATTATTATTCTGTAATTATTAAAGATATCTTCCCCTAAAGAAGCTAACCTTTTTAATCTTCTAAGGTCACCTTTTATGAAATCCGTGCCAGCATAATTTAAAGCTTCATTTGGCGACATACGTTAATAGATTCTCTGCCGCCTCATCAGAGATTGTACCGCTATAAGTTTTAACGTCTTCTATCTCTTCAATATCTTTATCTTCTCTATAATTTACAAATCTAAAATCAATTTTTTTGCCTTTTTCCGCGCCAAGATATGGAGGGTCTTGATGCGCTAAAATAGTAATATCAGAGACCGATAAACGAAAATATTTTTCACAAGTTTTCCTTATCTGTTCAATCTCATTAGCAGATAACGCTTTATATTTATAATCATTATGCGGCTTAAATACTGTCATTATTTTACCGCTATCCTTTTTTATTTTCTCCGTTTTTACATAGTCTTTAGCCTGAGGTAAAACTCTATTTATTACTACTTTTGCAGGTGTAGCACCATATAAGTTTTTATAATAGTCAACACCAGTAATAGTGTGGTTAAATTTTTCATAAAAATCCGCTTCACAAAAATATAAAAGCTTCCACAGCTTAGTTTCTGTTAATGTCTCATTGTCATTAAAATGCTTGACAACGTATATTAAAAGCTCTTTAAATTTTTCTAAGCTTTTTTGACTCATTGCTTGTTTTTACTATATCACAAAATCAATGTCAAGTAAATGTATAATGCCACCCAAAATTAGACTCCGCAGGCATTTTAAGTAATTGATTAATGGATTGGTTTTGCAGTTGTTTCTGCAG
>PFMI01000006.1 GCA_002785165.1 bacterium (Candidatus Gribaldobacteria) CG_4_10_14_0_8_um_filter_33_9 | reverse complement strand
AAGAAGTGTCTGGGAAAAATGGATGAGATTACCCGGGAAGAGGGCCGGACTATTTTGTTTGTCAGTCATAATATAGGAGCGATCCAAAGTCTATGTAAAAGATGCCTTCTTCTTAAAAATGGAGAAATAGTTAAATCCGGTGCCACCAAAGAAGTCATTGAATTTTATATGCAAGATAAGTTTTCTAATAATAAAAATCCTGTTTATAGGGAACACAAAGCTTATGGCGATATTCCATACATAGAATCCGTGAGAATGTTTGATAGAAATAATGAGTTAAGAAATAATTTTGCCGCCAATGAAGTCATGAAAGTCGAATTAATGATTAATAACTCAAACAATATAAATCATTTTCACGCTCTTTGGCATTTAAGTGATGTTTATGGCAAGCAGTTGGCGGTTGGGGCTTCTTTTCCGATGGACAGTGTTGTCTACACCGAAAAAGATAATAAAATAATATGTGAGCTTTCCCCAAGGCCTTTAGTGCCGGGCAAATATGTGTTGGGATTTGTCTTATTTTCCTACAATAGAAAAATTTATGATAATTGGTCGGATACAATCGTTTTTGAGATTTCCGATAATATTGTGAATGGCAAATTCAATTATCCCGGTCCGTGGGAGGCCTCGCTCTATCTTGACCATAAATGGTTAAATTAATAACTTAGATAATTAAATATGAAAAGGGTTTTTAAAAAGTTTTTTAATTTGCTTGGTTATAATATTTCAAAAATAAGAAAAGAGACAAAGGGAATCTCCCAACAACTTATGCTGGATATTTCCGAAGAGGTAAAAAATATTTATCGCGAATGTTTGCCTTACACACTGATTAGTCTGGAAAGAATTGAGGCGATTGTTAACGCTATTGATTATATTTGTAAGTATAATATACCCGGTGATATTATAGAGTGCGGAGTTTGGAGGGGAGGCGCAATGTACGCGGCGGCTAAGGCCCTTTCTTTAAGAAAATGTTATGATAGAAAAATATTTTTGTTTGACACTTTTGAAGTTGATGCGATGTTTGCAACTCCGAATGAAACGCCTCATGATATGAGCTATGCGGGGAAAACTGTAAATGAGTTGATGAGCACGGGTGAGTATAAAAAAGAAGATTATAGCTATCGGATTGAAGATGTAAAAGCCCTTCTATTATCGACAGGTTACCCGGAAAAGAATTTGATACTTAAAGTCGGAAGGATTGAAAAAACATTGCCGGCTGACGATGTCGGTCAGATTGCCTTATTAAGATTAGATACAGATTGGTATGAATCGACTAAGCATGAGCTGATACATTTATTTCCTAAATTGGTTAAGGGGGGCGTATTATTAATAGACGATTACGGCCATTGGCAAGGATGTCGAAAGGCCGTTGATGAGTATATATCTGAAAATAGCTTACAAATATTGTTGCATAGAACAGATTATACCGAAAGATCCGCTGTTAAATTATAAAAAAATAAAATGACCAGAAAAATAATCCCAACTTGTGTTAAGAAGATCTATTCTTTGGCGAAAAGAAATGTTTATCAAATTTGGCATGACAGATTTGTAGAACAAAGATGCCAAAATGAAAAACTTATACCTAAGTATGATTTGCAACCAAAACACATTCAAAATTTAAAAGTTTTATTAAATCGGGAATCTTTGCTAAATTTTCTGCCAAAGAATGCAATTTGTGCCGAAATTGGTGTTAATGAAGGTGATTTTTCAAAAATGATATTGCAACAATCATCCCCCTTAAAACTGCATTTGATAGACGCCTGGGGTAATCCGGCACGTTATCATGATGGCTTAAAAGAATTGGTTAGAGATAAGTTTAAAAAAGAAATAGCGCAAAAAGTGGTAGAATTAAACATAGGCTATTCCACGGCGATCCTTAAGGAATTTCCTGACCATTACTTTGACTGGGTGTATTTAGATACAGACCATACTTATAAAGTTACTGCCGATGAGTTGGCAATTTTGAAAGATAAAGTTAAACCAAATGGTATTATCGCCGGACATGATTATATTATTGGTAATTGGGCCGGCGATTGTCGATACGGCGTGATTGAAGCAGTCCACGAACTTTGCGTAAAGGATAACTGGGAATTAATATATATTACGGCCAATTTTTCTGAGATGCCCAGTTTTGCTATCAGAAAAATTAAAACGGATTAAATTTATGAACAATTTATTCATTAAAGATTTCTGGAATAACCAAGGTGAAAAATTCAAAGAGTCTCATTGGGCGTCATGGGGGGACATTTTTATGATTAACCTTGAAACGGAACTTATTTCAAAACAAATTGGAGAAAGCAGGTATATATTGGATGTAGGCTGTGCCAATGGCTTTTCGGCGTTTAAACAGCTTGAAGCCAATTCTAAGATTAAAATGATAGGCGTTGATTTTGCGGAGAAAATGGTCGATGCGGCAGCCAAAGAGCTAAAAGAAAAATATGATCATTTTCAAGGCCGGGTTCAATTTAAAGCGGGAGATGTTTGCGACTTGGATTTTGAAGATAATTCTTTCGATTTGGCTTATACCACTAGAGTTTTAATTAATCTTCCTGATTGGGAACTGCAAAAAAAAGGAATTGATGAAATGATTAGAGTAGTTAAAAAAGGCGGGAAAGTTGTTTTGTTGGAGGCATTTCGGGAACCCTTAAACTTATTGAACGCCATGAGGGCATTAAAATCTTTGCCACCCCTAGTGGAGCATGACTTTAACCGCTATTTAGAGATAAGTAACGTTGACGACTATCTTTCATCTCTGGGTATGCAATTTAAAAGAATCGATTTCTCTTCAATTTACTACTTGGGGTCAAGATTTTTAAGGGAATTAGTAACTGATGTTAACCAATACGAGGGATATTCTAACCCTATTAATGAGATATTCTACAATATTGAAAAAGAATATTCGGGAGGGGGATTTGGCATTCAGCAGGCATATATTATTCAAAAATAATGATAAAAAGAATGAAAATTCCATTCAACAAACCTTATCTAACTGGCCGAGAGATGGATTATATATATCAGGCAGTCTATTCCGGCAAAATATCTGGCAATGGTATGTTTACTCAGAAATGCCAGAGATTATTGGAGAGTCGATATGGTTTTAAAAAAGCGCTTCTAACTACCTCCTGCACCGACGCCCTGGAAATGGGTGCAATATTGGCCGACATTAAACCGGGCGACGAAGTCATAGTTCCTTCGTATACTTTTGTTTCCACAGCGCTTGCTTTTGTCAGACAAGGGGCTAAAATCATTTTTGCCGATAGTCGACCGGATCATCCTGGAATTGACGAGGATAAGCTCGAAGAGTTGATAACGCCTAAAACTAAAGTCATCGTTCCCGTCCATTATGCCGGGGTAGCCTGCGATATGGATAAAATAATGTCTTTGGCAGATAAATATAACCTCATTGTTATTGAGGATGCGGCCCAGGCAATCGATTCATTTTATAGAGGAAAACCTTTGGGCAGTATTGGTCATCTGGCTACTTTTTCATTTCATGAAACCAAGAACATCAATTCGGGCGAAGGCGGTTTGTTGGCTATAAACGATGAAAGATTTATAAGACGGTCAGAAATTATTTGGGAGATAGGAACTAATCGGTCTGAATTTTTTAGAGGAGAAGTAAATAAATATGGTTGGGTTGATATTGGTTCTTCATTCTTACCATCGGAAATTACCGCCGCCTATCTATGGGCACAGTTAGAGAACCTTGATAATATTCAAAAAAGGCGGATTGAAATTTGGCAACAATATTTTGCTGGATTAAACGACTGGGCCATAAATAATGGGATTAAGATGCCTAAAATTCCAGATTATGCCACCAATAACGGCCACCTGTTTTATATGGTATGCGGATCCGGGGATCAAAGAAACCAGATCATAAATTACCTAAAAGAAAATGGAATCCAGGCCACGTTTCATTATCTGAGTTTGCATCAAAGTTTATTCTATAAAAGCAAACAGGATGGTAGAGAATTGCCTCAATCCGATAGATATACTAATTGTTTGTTGCGACTGCCTTTGTTTTATGAATTAAAAGAAAACGAAATTGAATATATTATTAACACGATAAAACAAATAACAAAATGAATTATCACATCATGATAGACGATAAATTCATTGACGGATTTATTAATGACTCAGAAAATGTCAGTATAAAAAATATCAATCGTTATTTTATTAGGGGATTAAAGAAAAATGCTCTTTATGTAAATCATCCCAAGGCAGAGTGGGTCGGGGATGTCGGGAGTGATGATTTTAGGAATATTTTAAATCGCATAACTGATAAAGACAAAATTTTTGTGCATTGGTATGATCTTTGTATTGGTAAATTAATGCTTACAATTGATAAAAATATACCCCTCTATGTTGTTTACTGGGGTGGAGAATTTTACGAAGATCCATTTCCATACCATATTGATTGGATTTGTGATGCGATTACGCGGCAGTATGTTAAAAAAGCGTATATTTTTCCCGGCCAATGGCCGAAACATCCAATAAAAATTTTAAAACATCTATGGTGGCTTCTAAACTATAAAAATATTAATAAGAAAGAATTTGAATTAAAAAGACTGACAGTTCGGCGTATAAATTATTTATTGCTTGATCCAAATCTTTTTTCTGCCGATTTTGACAAAATTAAAAGTATTTACGAACTAAATGAATTGCATGGTTTGCCGTTTGTTTATAACCAAAATTTTGATTTAGCTAATGAGCTCAGAACCGTAAAAATTAAAGATGATAAAATAAATGTGCAAATCGGTAATTCGGCGAATGAATCCAATAATCATGCGGATTGCATCAAGGCATTAGAAAAGTTTAATAATAAAAATATAAAAATCATATTACCGTTATCGTATGGGGCATTAAATTATGCAGAATTTGTCAAAAAATATTGTCTAAAAACCTTTTTGAATAAATGCGAATTCATTGAAAAATTTATGTCTCGTATAGAATACGTTGAAAAGCTAAAAGAAGTGGACGTGGCTGTAATGTTTCATAATAGAAGTCAGGCGTTTGGGAATTGTATCACACTTCTGACGTTAGGAAAAAAATTATATATAAAAAGTGATAATCCATTTTCGCAATTATTCCAAAAGGTTGGCATAGTTGTATTTGATGCTAAGACCATAAAAGACATAACTTTTGAAGAATTTTCCAGGCCGTTAACTGATCGTCAAATTCAATCAAATATTGAAAAAATTTCAAACTTGTTTTCTGAGAAAAGAAGATTGGAAGATCTAAGCAATTTATTGAACTGAGCTATAATAAAATTTCGCACTAAATTTTAAAATAAATATCTATGTTTACTATTTTTTCTATTCCGAAACCTTTTATTGATCCGCATATTAGTATTATCCAAACCAACGCCATCAAAAGTTGGTTTAATGTCTCCAGTGATATTGAGGTTATTTTGTGTGGCAATGATTTCGGGGTAAAAGAAATTTGTCAAAAAAATAATATCCAGCATATTGCCAATGTGGAATGTACCGAATCCGGGACCCCGCTGTTGAATTCGGTCTTTAATTTAGTCAGAAAGCAGGCAAAATATGATATTATAATATATATTAATGCTGACATCATAATAACCAGTGATTTTTTGAAAATATTTAATTTTTTACCGCCAGAAGATTTTTTAATTGTTGGCAGGCGCTGGGATTTAAATATCACTGAATTATTGGATTTTTCTAAAAATTGGGAAGAAGATATTAATAAGATGATAAAAAAAGAGGGGAGACTTCATGCTCAGGCGGGCAGCGATTATTTTATTTTTAGAAAAGGACTGTTTAAAAATTTACCGCCCTTCGCGGTCGGTAGGATTGGTTGGGATAATTGGATGCTTCAAGAATCTTTTGATAAAAATATTTTAGTTATTGATGCCACTCCGCTGGCTAAGGTCATTCATCAAAATCATGATTATAGACATAAAGTGGAAAATTTAAAACAGGAAGATAAAAAAAATATTAGCTTGACTGGCATCGCTAAATTTCTGCCGACATTAAGAAACGTAAAATATGAGTTTAGATCCAATGGTATTAAAAAAAGAATCGTTTTTTTTAATAACTTTAACCAGATAATTAAAAAAAATATATATAATTTTATGATTAATTTAAAAAAGTCCCTAGTCGGTCTTATTAGAATTATTCTAAAACCACTTAAAAATCCTTTGCTTCGATTTATTAAACCTTGGAACGCCTTGCTAAGAAAAATAATTTCCAAATCCCACAAAATCCAAATGCAAATAGAATGGGGAATTCCTACCAATCCGGAATGGTTTGACCATTATGAAGACCTGTATTATTTATGGGGGCATGAAAATAAAAACAGTTT
>PFMI01000043.1 GCA_002785165.1 bacterium (Candidatus Gribaldobacteria) CG_4_10_14_0_8_um_filter_33_9 | reverse complement strand
CCTGTCCTTTTTCTAATGTCCTTAATCTAAATTCTACCTTATTGAACCTTTCGTCAACTCCATCAAATCGAGTGTCAACTCCATCAAATCGAGCGTCAACTCCATCAAATCCTTTTTTAACCATTATAGCCAAGTTCTCTATTTTTTTATCTGTTTTCTTTTCAGAATCTATAAAGCCATTTTGAAATAAATTGGTTAATTTTTGAAATTGTTGTTTAATCTCTTTGTCCATAATTTAAAATATTGCAATTAAAAATTTTTTTACTTCTTCTTCTTAACCACCTCGTCTATTATGCCATATTCTTTCGCTTGTTCCGCGGATAAATAAAAATTCCGGTCAGTATCTTCTTCCACTTTTTTTAACGGCTGGCCAGTATGCTTCATTAAAATTTGATTAAGTTTTTCTCTTATTTTTAACATTTGTCTCGCTTCAATCTCCACTTCAGTCGCTTGACCAGAAATTCCGCCAATTATCACCTGGTGCAAAAGAATTTCTGAATTAGGCAAAGCAAACCTTTTCCCGCGAGTCCCGGCCGCCAACAAAGTCGCGCCCATAGAAGCGGCAACGCCCACGCAAATAGTTGAAATATCGCAATCCACGTGCTGCATTGTGTCATAGATAGCCATACCAGCGGTAACCACTCCCCCGGGGGAATTAATATAAATTTTAATATCGCGAGTAGAATCGCGGCCCGCTAAAAATAAAATTTCCGCAACAACCAAATTTGCCAAACCATCATCAATAAGACCGGTCAAAAAAATCACTCTTTCTTCCAAAAGCCGGGAAAAAATATCAGAAGCTCTTTCTCCTCTTTGCGTTTTTTCAATTATTGTGGGGACTATGCGCATATTATTAATCTAAAATCTTTTGCAAAACTTTTTCCGTGTAAATTATGTTTCTATAATATTCCCTCAGCGCGTCAATGTCAATATTTTTCTTTTTCTCATCTGTTAAAAAATTTTTCAAAAATTCATTAACCAACGGCTCAATCTCCGCCCGCTCAACCGTGATACTTTCTTGCTCTCCGATTTTTTTCAAAATCAAAAATGTTTGAATTCTTTTTTTTGCTTCATTTATCAATGTTTTTTTTAAATCATCTTTGCTTTTTTTTATCTCTTCAAGATACTTTTCAAAAGAAATTTTTAAATTGTTTTCCACTCTTTGTTTTAACTCTCTCATCATTTGCTCTTTTTTCGCCTCAAGTAAAAGTTCTGAAATATGTATTTTTGTCTGCTCAATAATTTTTTTCAAAATCTCTGTCTGTATTTTTTGTATTTCAAATTTTTCTTTTTCTTTTTTTATTTCCCGCTCAATAACTTGTTTAAATGCAACAAGGTTTACACAACCGAATTCCTTGGCAAAATCATCGTTTAATTCAGGGATATTCGCTTTCTGAATTTTATGGACTTTAACTTTAAAAAATATTTGCTTTCCCTTATCCTGCAAATTAAATTCTTTTTCTTCATTTTTTTTCATCCCTATAAGGTTTTCTTCAAATCCCGCGATAAAACCTCCTTGGCCCAAAAAGAAACCGTCTTTAAAACAAGTATCCTCTTTAATTTGAGGAGAGTTATATTCAATTTCAAGAAAATCGCCTTCTTTGATTGGTGTTTCAAGCTCTTCAAATTCAGTTCTTGATTTTTTAATCCGAGCCAGCGCTTCTTCAATTTCTTCGGGAGTTGCTGAAATTTCTTTTTTTGGAAATTGTAAAGCAATTTTTTTATAATCCGGCAAATCAAATTTTGGGAAAATAGCGGTTTTGATTTTAAAAGAAAAAGGATTTTTAGACGCTAATTTTAAAATTTCTATTTTGGGCAAACCCATAACTTCTATTTCCTTTTCTAATTTTTTTTCTGAAACAAATTTCTCATATTCTTTATTAATAGCCAATTCCGCCGCATTTAAAAAAACTTTCTCGTCTCCGACCTCTCTTATTACTATTTCCATGGGAATTTTGCCTTGCCTGAATCCGGGAACTTTTAAATCGTTGCTTATTTTTAAACACGCCTTTTCGCAATAAGGCAAAAACTCCTCCCAAGAAAGTTCAAATAAAATTTCTATTTCCGATTCGCTTGTGTTTTTTAACAACACCTCCATAGATAATTTTTTTATTATAACCTATTTTAGTATAACAGCAATGTTTGGAGGTCGGGCCTCCAAACATTCTTCTAATAATTTTAAGCGCAAAAATTTGACTTTGAACGAAAAATTGATATTCTTAATATCATGAAAATAAAAATTTTATTGCTTCACATAGGAATAGGAATTTTAACTTTTTATTTAGCGATTTTATTTGTGCCCGGTGTTTCAATAAAAGGCGATTTTCATAATTCCCTTAAGGTTTTATTTTTTGCCGGGGTTGTCCTGGGATTGGTGAATTATTTTATTAAACCTATAATAAATTTAATTACCGCTCCCGCAAAAATCTTGACTTTTGGGCTTTTTGGATTTATTATAAATATATTAATGATTTGGTTTATAGATATTCTTTTCCCAAAATTAATCATAATGGGATTATATCCTCTTTTTTGGACAGGAATTCTAATTTGTCTTCTTAATTTTTTTGCCTCAAAAATAGAAAAATTATCTTAAAAAAACAATGCGACAAATTCTTTTAATTTTACAAATCATTATTTCTTGTTTATTGATTGTTTTTATCTTGCTTCAGCAAAGAGGAACCGCCTTGGGCGCTGTTTTTGGTCAGGGAGAAAGTTTTTATTTTAAAAAACGAGGTATAGAAAAAATAGTTTTTGTGATTACCATTATTTTGTCCATTCTATTTATTGGCGTTTCTTTGCTAAATTTATTAATAAAATAAATTGAAACAGTGAAAGTAATCTCTAAAATTAAAAATTGTTTTTTTTATAAACTTCCAGAAATATCTCAATGGAAAGAGTTTTTTAATATTTTTTCCAAAAAGGAAAAAAAAATATTTTCTTTATTTTTTTGTTTATTTATACTTTCTGCCGCTTTTTTAAATCTTAATTATTATTTTAAAAATACAATTGTTATAGCCAAATCCGGGGGAGAATATAAAGAAGGACTGATTGGCCAGCCGAGATTTATTAATCCCCTATATCTTTCCGATAATGACGCAGACAGGGATTTAGTTGAAATTTTGTATTCTTCTCTTGTAAAATTTGACGAAAAAGGTACAATAATAAACGACCTTGCCAAAGATTTTCAAATTAAAAACCAAGGTAAAGACTATGAATTTCTTTTAAAAGAAAAAATTTTTTTTCACGATGGGAAACCTTTGACAACGGAAGATATAATTTTTACCATCAAGCTTATCCAAACAGCTCAATATAAAAGCCCTCAAAGAATAGAATGGTCAGGTATAACAACTGAAAAACAAGGCAATGATAAAGTTATTTTTCATCTTCAAAAAAATTATTCTTCTTTTTTGGAAACCGTAGTTCATTTAAAAATTTTGCCTAAACATATTTTTCAGGATATTCCCCCGGAAAATTTCCCATGGACATTAGCTAATCAAGAATATTTAATCGGCTCGGGCCCTTTTAAAATAAAAGAAATAAAAAAAGACAAGTCCGGCTCTACTAATAAAATAATCATGCAAAGAAACGAAAATTTTTACGGGAAAAAACCTTTTTTAGAAAAAATTTCTTTTTATTTTTATAAAAATATAGAAGAATTATTAACAGGAGCAAAAGCCAAAAAAATTGACGGGTTTTCTATTTCCGATGCAAGATATTTAAAAGACACAGGAAAACAAGGGTTTGATTTGTATCGCTTATCTCTACCAAGATATTTCGCTCTTTTTTTCAATCTCCAAGACACAAAATTTGCGAAAGGCAAAGAAATAAAAAAGGCCATTAACTACGCTATTGATAAAAAAGAAATTTTAGAAAAAGTTTTTCTTAATGAAGGACAGGTTGTTAATTCCCCAATTTTATCCGATTACTTTAATTTTTCTGAACCAAGCCAAATTTACGAATTTAATCCAAATAAAGCAAAAGAAATTTTAAGTGAACAAGGATTTCGGGAAAATCAAAGCGGCAAAAGAATAAAAATACTGGAAAAAAACGCGACTTTTTTATTTAAAAACAACCTTAAATATGGAAGCAAAGGAGAAGAAGTAAAAGAGCTCCAAAAATGCCTTAGCAAAGATAAAGAAGTTTATCCTGAAGGAAAAATTACCGGTGAGTTCGGAAACGACACAAGACAAGCAGTAATACGATTTCAAGAAAAATACGCAGAAGAAATTCTTGTGCCTACTGGCACAAAAAAAGGAACGGGTAATGTAAAATTATTAACTAGAAAAAAACTTAATCAAATCTGTCAAGAAGAACCAGAAAAAATTATTCCTTTGAAATTCACCTTGACTACTTCCAACAAATCGCCATTAACAGAAATTGCGGAAATTTTAAAAAAACAATTAGAAAGCGTTGGAATTGAAATTGAGATTAAAAAAATCTCTCTTTCAGAATTGGAAACTAATGTTTTGGCGAAAAGGGATTTTGAAATATTGCTTTTTGGCGAAGCGTTGGGTCAAATACCAGATTTATTCCCTTACTGGCATTCTTCTCAAAAAGAATACCCCGGACTAAATATTACCAACTATCAATCAAAAGAAGCCGATGAACTCTTAATAAAAGCCAGGGAGAGTGTTGACGAAAAAGAAAGAAAAAAAAATTTAGAACTTTTTCAGGAAGTTTTTTTAGAAGATTCGCCCACTGTTTTTTTGGTTCGCAGTTATTATTTCTATTTTGTTTCTCCAAAAGTAAAAGGATATGAAATAACAGAAATTTCTCAGCCATCAAATAGATTTAGCAAAATTAAGGATATATATATAAAGACAAAAAGAGAATGGAAGTAAAAATTTTAAACAACTGTGATATTATTTTGTTCTCTCATAACTCTCATGAATATTAAAAAATATAAACAACTGGCTAAACTTATACGGGATAATGAAACTTATAAGGTTTATGACTTGTCTGAACTTGAGGACATAGAAATTTCCTTAACCGAACTCCAGCCACATAAATCAACAATCGGTCATTCTCATAATGATGTTGATGAAGTCTATATTTTTATAGATGGCAAGGGAACAATGGAGAAAGGCAAAGAAACCATCAAAGTAAAAGCAAACGACATCGTGCCTATTAAGGCCGGCGAGCTTCATCGAGTTTTTAATCAGAAAGCAAGTAATTTAAATTTCTGGTCTATTTTTGAAAAATATAAAGGAAGAGGAAAATAAAAAATGCGGATGTGGCGGAATTGGCAGACGCGCAGCGTTCAGAACGCTGTGGACAAAAGTCCATGAGAGTTCAAATCTCTTCATCCGCATATTTGTTGAAGTCTGTTGAAGTCGGACTTCAACAGACTTCAACAGAACAAACTATTATGACTAAACAACCTAATTTTCATATTATTCCGCTCGGCGGGCAAGAAGAAGTGGGCCGCAATATGACGGTATTTGAGTATGGCTCGGACATCGTGATTTTGGATATGGGTCTGCAATTTCCCGAAGAAGATATGCCTGGCATTGACTATGTTATTCCTGACACCAACTATCTTAAGGGAAAAGAAGGAAACATTCGCGGCGTTTTATTGAGTCATGGACATTTAGACCATATTGGCGCTTTGCCTCATCTTTTGCCAAAACTTAATTGGCCAACTGTTTATGGATGCAAATTGACATTGGTTTTGGTTCGCAAACGGCTTGAAGAGGCGGGTCTTCTTAAATTTTTTAAAGAATATGAAATAAAATCAGAACAAGAACAACTTCAACTGGGCAACCTTAAAATCAATTTTTTTACCGCTACCCATAGTATTATGGATTCGCTGGGAGTGATTATCCAAACTCCTTTTATCAATGTCATTCACACCGGAGACTGGCGTTATGACTTAGCTCCTGTTATCGGCAAGCCAACTGATTTTTCCCATTTGGCCAAATGGAATACAGAAAAAGTCCCTTCGCTTTTAATGATGGAGTCAATTGGTTCAACCAAAGAAGGATATCAAATATCAGAGCAAAAAGTTTATAAAAATGTCAAACAGATAATAGAAAACGCTCCGGGCCGCATCATAATTGCCACCTTTGCTTCAATGATAGAACGAGTCGGCTGGATTATTGATATTTCCGAGCAATTAGGCAAAAAAGTGGTACTTGATGGTTATTCAATGAAAGTAAATATGGAAATAGCAAAAAAATTTGGCTACTTAAAATTTAATGAAAAAACTCTAATTGATGTTAAGCGCATTAATGATTATCCAAATGATAAAATTGTGGTCGTCTGCACTGGCGCCCAAGGCGAGGACAGGGCTGTT
>PFMI01000029.1 GCA_002785165.1 bacterium (Candidatus Gribaldobacteria) CG_4_10_14_0_8_um_filter_33_9 | reverse complement strand
TTTTTTTTACTAATTTTTATGTTATAATTTATAATATGAAAATTATGAAAATGAGACAAACATTATTTTGGGACACAAATCCTAAAAATATAGATGTTAAAAAAAATGCCCAATACATTATTGAGCGGGTGGCTGATTTTGGAAATGACAAAGAAGTAAAATGGATTTTTAATTTTTACAACAAAAAATTATTAAAAAAAGTCATTGCGGGATCAAGATGTTTGAGATCGCGAACCAAAAATTTATGGACACTTCTTCTAAACAAATAAATTGGCATTACAAAGCATTATCACTTAAAACAAAAAAAACGCTGGATTTTTTATCTAAAGAAAAATGGCTTGAAAAATCAAATTGGTATTTGGCGGGCGGAACAGCTTTGACCCTTCAAGCCGGCAACCGTAAGTCATATGATTTGGATTTTTTTACCAAAGAACGAAATTTTGACGAAAAAAAATTAATCGCCAATTTCATTGGCAACAATGATTGGGTCGCAGATATTGAAGAAAAGAATACGATTTATGGTAAATTACTGGGCGTAAAAATAAGTTTTATCGCTTATCCATTTTTTATTCCCAAACAAAATTTTTTGCAGTATGGTTCGGTTCGTGTTCTTAATAAGATTGATTTTGCAGTGATGAAAATTACAGCCATTTCCCAACGCGGACGCAAAAGAGATTTTTTTGACCTTTATTGGTGCGCGAATAATATTGAACCATTGGAAGATATTATTAAACGGCTTAAAATTCAATATCCATTAATCGCCCATAATTATCATCATATTTTAAAAGCTCTGGTGTATTTTGAAGATGCGGAAAGCGATCCAGAGCCAAAAATTTATTTTGACGCCGATTGGGGAAAAGTTAAAAAGTTTTTTTTAAAGGAAATACCGGTTATTGCGAAAAAATTATTAAATTTAGAAAAACAAAAAATCAGAAATTAAATTACCGTATAAATTATTTTTTGAAAGGGGAAATTTTTCTTAATTTTTCAATAACCTCGGGCAGGATTTTCAAAACATAATTAATTTCTTTTTCTGTGGTCCATCTGCCTAAACTCAATCTTAAAGAACCATGCGCTTGCTCTGGTTTCAATCCTATGGCTACAAGAACATGACTGGGTTCAAGTTTGGCGCTGCTGCAAGCCGAACCCGTGGAAGCAGCAACCCCCAAAAGGTCAAGCTGAAGCATAATTGATTCGCCCTCCACAGAGGCAAAAGAAAAATTAGCATTATTAGGCAACCTTTTTTTAAAATGACCATTAATACAAGAACCCTCAATTTTTTTTAAAACCTTTTTTATTAATTTGTCTCTTAATTTTATTAATCTCGTTGATTCTTTTTTTCCTTGTTTTTTGCAAATCTCGCAGGCTTTTGCAAACCCTACAATAGCTGGCAAATTTATGGTTGAGGGTCTTAATCCTGATTCATGTCCGCCGCCATGTAAAATTGGCTCAATTTTTATTCCTTGTCTAATAAACAAACAAGCCACTCCTTTTGGACCATACATTTTATGGGAAGAAGCGGTTAATAAATCTATATTCATTTTGTTAACATCAATAGGAATTTTGCCAAAACTTTGAGCCGCATCAGTGTGAAAAAGCGTTTTTTTCGCATGGCAAATTTTACCTATTTCTTCAATTGGCTGAATTGTTCCTATTTCATTATTAGCGTGCATTATTGAAACCAAAATCGTATCCTTTTTTATTTCTTTTTTAACATGCTCGGGATTTATCAAACCATATTTATCAACTGGCAATCTTGTTATTTCAAATCCTTGTTTTTCTAACCATTTCGCGCTTTCCATAATACAAGCATGCTCAATAGAAGAAATAATAATATGTCCGCCTCTGTTAGCCAATGCAACTCCTTTTAAAACCAAATTATTGCTTTCTGTGGCTGAACTGGTAAAAATAATTTCATTAAATTTTGCTCCTATTAAATCTGCCACCATTCCCCTGCTTTGTTCCAATACTTCTTTAGCTTCTTGACCAAAACTATGTAGAGACATTGTGTTGCCAAATTTTTCAGAAAAATATGGCAACATTGCCTTGACCACTCGCGGATCAGCTGGAGTGGTTGCCGCGTAATCAAGGTAAATTTTTTTATTTAATTTTTTTATCATGTTTTAAAAGGATTCTGATTCTAATACTTTTTCCATTGTCACAGGAAAAATGGGACGATCATTAGAATCAGTTTTTGACTTGGCAATTGCGTCTACCACATCTTGTCCAGAAATTACTTTTCCAAAAATCGTATATTTATTGGGCAAAGGATAGTCGGCATTCATAATAAAAAATTGACTGCCATTAGTGTTTGGACCCGCATTGGCCATCGCGACAACGCCTTTTTTATAGCCCTGCTTATAAGAATCAGTTTGAGAATTTAATTCGTCTTCAAAAACATATCCTGGTCCGCCCATTCCCGTGCCTTGCGGGTCCCCTGTTTGGATCATAAATCCATCAATCACTCTGTGAAAAATTATTCCATCATAAAATCCTTTTTGCGCAAGGGTGATAAAATTACTGACGGTTTTAGGAGCGTCTGCGTCATAAGTTTTAAAACGAATTTCACCTAAATTGGTTTTAATAGTTATAATATGATTCATATTTTTTATTGGAGAAACATTTTCGTTTTGAGTTGTATTTTTTTTGTTTTGCGTATTTGAAAAAATTGTCATTAAAAATCCTATTGCGAGACATAATATAATGATTACTACTAAAATTTGTATAAATTTATTTTCTCTAAAATCTAATTTCATATTTCAACAATACAGCGCGCGCAATAAAAACGCAATAGCGTCTGCCGCAGGCAGACGCTGATATGGTTTAACAATTAGAATAATTAAATCCTAGTTTTCCCACTTGCGATCGCGAGGACGTTCTTCCATAGGACGAGCTTCGTTGACTATAATAGTTCTATCTCCCATTTTATTTTTGTCAAACATTTCAATAGCTTTTTGCGCTTCTTCATCAGTAGACATTTCCACAAATCCAAATCCTTTGCTTCGTCCAGAAAATTTGTCAACAATAACTTTTGCCGACACTACTGTTCCAGCTTTGCCAAATAAGTCAGAAAGCTGTTCATCAGTCGCTTCATAAGGAAGGCTCCCAACATAAAGTTTTTTTGCCATAATGTTATATTAAAATAATAAAGATATGCGAGTAAGCATATAACATTGGAATTCAAAATCCCGATATAAATTTACGCCGTAATACTTTTAAATTATTTTTAATTATTCCCTGTCTCGACCCACGCATCCTCATAGATGCAACAAGGTAAAATCATTATAACAAATAATTGATTATTTGCAATACTTTTTGACAAGACATTTCTGGCGATATACAATATCTATATATTCACTATATTCACCGGCAAAATTTATGTTAGATAAATTGAAAATTAAAAAAATTTTAAATCAAATTTTGAAGTATTCAAAAAAAGTTGGAGCAGAGCAAACCGAAGTTTTGTTTTTTGGAGGGAAAAGTTCTTTAACTCGTTTTGCTAATTCTCAAATTCATCAGAATATAAATAAAGAAAACGTAGAAATTTCAATAAGAGTAATTTTAGGCAAAAAAATAGGAGTTGCTTCTACCAATGATTTAAGCGAGGAGTCAATAAAAAAAACAATTGATTCAGTTTTGCTTATCGCGAAATCGCAAAAACCAGACAAAAATTTTATTTCTTTGCCTAAGCCATCTAAAATTAAGCAAATAAAATCTTGTATTAAGGCCACTGCTAATTGTTCTCCTCAAAAAAGAGCGCAAATAATTAAACAAGCAATAAAAGAAACAAAAAAATATGATTTAAAAGCTTCTGGCGCTTTGTCCACTTCTTTTAGTCAAATAGCAGTGGCTAATTCGTTGGGTGTTTTTTGTTATGAACCGCAAACCTTCTGCTCTTTTACTTTGGTTGTTTCGGGCGAAAATTCTTCTGGCTACGCTGATTTTACTGATTT
The DNA here is from genome assembly GCA_002785165.1 of bacterium (Candidatus Gribaldobacteria) CG_4_10_14_0_8_um_filter_33_9. GTDB lineage: Bacteria > Patescibacteriota > Minisyncoccia > Minisyncoccales > CG1-02-41-26 > PFMI01. Next base: position 2,456 of record PFMI01000029.1, on the reverse strand, counting down.
GGATGTTAGAAAAATCAAGCCAAAAATTTTAGCAAAACAAGCTTGTTTAAAAGCTATTAAAGGCAAAGATCCTGCGGAAATAAAACAGGGAATTTACGAAGTGTTTTTAGAAGAATACGCTGTGAACGAAATGCTTGGCTATATGGCTTATTTAGGATTTGCAGGCAAGGCGATTGAAGAAGGAAAAAGTTTTCTTTCAGGCAAGATTGGCAAAAGAGTGTTGGGAAAAAATATTACTATTTGGGATAATGGATTGTCTCTACGTGGCATTCCAATGCCTTTTGATTTTGAGGGAGTAAGAAAAAAGAAAGTGGTATTAATAAAAAATGGAGTTTTTAAAAACAGGGTTTATGATTCTTATAGCGCCCATAAAGAGGGAAAAATTTCCACAGGCCATAGTTTGCCAGCTCCAAACACTTTTGGCGCTTATCCTGCTAATTTATTTATGAAAGCCGGCAAAGGTTCTAAAACAAAAATGCTCAAAAAAATAAAAAAAGGAATTTATGTTACTCGTTTTTGGTATGTTAACGCTCATCATCACAATCTTTTAATGACAGGAATGACGCGGGACGGAACATTTTTAATAGAAAATGGCAAACTGACAAAGCCGATTAAAAATCTCCGCTTTACCCAGTCAATTGTGGAAGCTCTGTCCAATGTGTTGGAAATATCAAAAAAAACCAAGCTAATCGGCTCAAATTTAGTTCCTGCTTTGAGAATTAAAAAATTTAGTTTTACAGGACAGACAGAGTAAATGCAAATTTTTTCTTGTTCATATAACGATATTTTACATCGTCTTTCTCGCTAAATTCTGTTTTTATTTTATTAAATTAAAAATAGTTTGTCAAATTTTGTTTGACAAGACATTTCTGATGATATACAATATCTGTATATTATGCGAAACAAGAGAAAAAAACCAAAAACCGAAGAGATCATTTCTTTGGTTAAAAATCTTCCTTATTTTAGGATTGAAGATTTAAAAGAATTGGTTAAAAAAGAATCTTATTTGAAAATTTTTCTTTCTCGTTTTGAAAAAAGAGAGAGAATTTTTAGATTGAAAAAAGGATTTTATGTCAGCAAGGATTTTATTGATGAAATTGAAAAAAAAGCAGAACTTTCTTTTTATTTAGAATTTTTGGCTAATTTGCTTTATTCTCCTTCTTATTTAAGTTTTGAATATGTTTTAGGCAAATATAATGCTTTGACTGAAGCTGTAAAAAATTTTACATCTGTTTCAACTAAAAAAACTAATAGTTTTTCTAATAAATTCGGCAACTTTTTAAATTACAAAATTAAAAAAGAACTTTTTTGCGGTTTTAAAATTAAAAAAAATGGAGGGTTTTTAATCTGCGAGGCAACAAAAGCAAAAGCCCTTTTTGACTTTTTGTATTTAAGAAAAAATTTAATTTTAGATAAAAAAGCGACAAAAGAATTAAGAATAAATATTGAAATTTTTAATGAAAAAGATAAAAAAGAATTTAAAAAATATATCAAAATTGAAGGTTCGGAAAAATTAAAAAAAATTTTTAATTGGTTATTTGAATAATATGACCCGAGAATTTATTAAAAATTATTTAAAAGATTATTGGGGGAAGTCCGAAAATTTTAAAAGAAATTTAGTCAAAGAATATTTGCAAATTTTGATTTTATCTTTTTTGTATTCAAAAGCAAAATACAGAAATCTTATTTTTTACGGCGGTTCTTGCTTGAGGTTTTGTTTTGGATTAGATCGACTTTCAGAGGATTTGGATTTTGTTGATTTAAAAAAGAAAATTAATTTTGAAGAATTAAAAAAAAATTTAATAATTTTTTTTGAAAAAGAAACAGATTTAAAACCTGAAATAAAAGTTCAAAAATTTCGTGTCTATTTAAAATTCCCTGTTCTGGAAGAATTAGGATTGGCTAAAAACAATCAGTCAAATTTACTTTTTCTTAAAATTGAAATTTTTAAAGGATTTAATTTTTGTTCTAGCTTTAAAATTCAAATAATCCCGGTTTTTAAGTTTGGCAAATCAGTTTTAATCAGAACTTTTAATTTGCCGACTTTAATGGCAACAAAATTAAGGGCTATTTTGTTTAGAAAATGGACAAAAACAGATAAAAAGGGGAAAGTTTTAATAAAAGTTAAAGGAAGAGATTATTATGATTTAATGTGGTATATCCAAAAAGGAATAAAGCCAAATTTAAAGTGTCTTGAAATGAAAACAGAAAAAGAATTAAAAGAAAAACTTTTAAAAATTATTAAAGAAGTAGACGCAAAAAGCATTAAATTAGATTTAGAAGCATTGATAGAAGATAAAAATTTTGTCAAAGATTTAAGTAAAAATCTAAAAAATATCTTAATTGAAAAATTGAAGTAAAAATTTCCGGCGGATGGAATCGCTGTGATTGAATGCCAGAGGAAAATCTGGGGAACTTGCGCTGGACAAGCGTTAAAGGCAAATCATCTCGTCCTC
>PFMI01000009.1 GCA_002785165.1 bacterium (Candidatus Gribaldobacteria) CG_4_10_14_0_8_um_filter_33_9 | reverse complement strand
ACTTTCTTAACTTTTTCGGATCTTTAGGGATTAGATTATTAAGTTTCATATTAATTTTTAGTTATATTACATTTTTGGGGGAACGGAAATGCCCATTAAATCCAAAGTATTTTTTAAAACAATTTTGGTCGCCAAAATTAAACCTGTTCTAGCTTCTAACAAAGGTCTGTCCCCTGTTAGAACCTGACAATCGCGATAAAATTGATGGAAAGAAGCAGCTAAATCAACCGCGTAAAGAGGCAATCGTTGAACCTGATAATCATTGGCAATATCTTCAATAATTTCTGGAAATCTAATCAACTGCTTTATTAAATTTAATTCTGACGGATGATTTAATAATTTTAAATTTTCGGATTTCGGATTTCGGATTTCTAATTTTCCGCATTTGCGCAAGATTGCGCAAATGCGGGCATGCGCGTATTGGATATAAAACACCGGATTTTTCTCTGACTGTTCTTTGGCTAAATCCAAATCAAAATTCAAATGTGTATCATTGTTTCTTATTAAAAAGAAAAATCTGGCAATATCTAATCCAACTTCATCAATCAATTCGTCTAAGGTCGTATAATTTCCTGTTCTTTTTGACATCCGCATTTCTTTGCCATCCGCAAAAAGCCGAACTAACTGCGAAACAATAATATGAAGCTGTTCTTTTTTATAACCCAAAGCTTGAGCCGCGGCCTTTAATCGCGCGACATAACCATAATGGTCCGCGCCCCAAAAATAAATTAATACATCAAAACCCCGGCTAATTTTATTTTTTAAATAAGCGATATCAGAAGCGAAATAAGTTTTTTCTCCATTTGCTTTTATTAAAACCCTGTCTTTATCATCGCCAAAATTTGTTGATTTAAACCACAAAGCGCCTTGTTTTTTATAACACAAATTTTTATTTTTTAATTGCTCCAAAACCTTATCTACTTCTTTTTTTTGATATAAACTTTTTTCCGAAAACCAAACATCAAACTTAATTCCCATTTTTTTGGTTGAAGGTTTTATCATTTCTTCTAAAATAATTTTTGCCGCCTGTTCCCCAACTTTTTCAGGATTATCGCCTTTTACTTTTTTTCGCAAGTCAAAAATATAATCGCCTTTATAGATCGTTTCTGAATCCCCTATCACAGAATGACCTAATTTTTTCACTTGTTCGCCAACATCATTAATATAATATTCTCTAAATGTTTTATAACCTGCTTTTGCCAGAACATTTGCCAAAACATCTCCGCAAAAACCTCCTCGTCCATTTCCCAAAGTCAAAGGCCCGGTCGGGTTTGCCGAAATAAATTCAATGTTTATTTTTTTATTTTTACCAAGAATAAGTCCTCCAAATTTTTCTTTTTGTTTTAAAATCTCGCTAACTTGTTCTTGCAAATATTTTTTTGAAAGAAAAAAATTAATAAAGCCCGGTTTTACCGCCTCAATTTTGTCAAAATAACCAGATTTGAAATTTGCTGGGCGCCCCTGGGCGAACTCCCCGTAGGGTTGTATTTGAAATTTGAGATTTTCTGCAATTTCTAAAGGATTTTTTTTAATCTGTTTCGCAATTATCATCGCGACATTTGTCGCGTAATCGCCAAAAACCATTTCACTTGGTCTTTCTATTTTAACCTCTATTTTTTCCTTATAAAACTTTTTTATTGCTTTTTCCGTTATTTTTTTAATTTCTTTTCTAACCATTATTTTTTATTAAAGATTGAGATAATCCTTTTTTTATTATTTCTTCTATTTTTTTTAAAGGAACAATGGTAGGAGAAATTCCCCGAGGATTTACCCCCCCATTTAAAATAGAATTAGTTGCTCTATCATAATACCACTGAGGAATTTCATTTAATCTGCCTGGTTTTATTAAATCAGAAGTATAAAGTTTAATTTTTTGATTTCTTAAAACAGCTTCTTGATTTCTCAAATAAGCCGTTGACCATCTTAAATCAACTTTTTTTAATGGTCTAGTTAAAATATTTACATGTCCAGACGCCGCTTTTTGAACTATTACATCGGCCTTTAATCCAGCTTGGGATTTTAACCAGCCAGGCATACTGGGATTTGAAGATTCTAAAATAACTACTTTTAATTGTTTTTTTCCTTGTTTTACTGTAAAAATTTCAACTTCTCCTTTTTCTTTTTTTTCTTCAAATTCTTTTGGCAATTTATTAATTCGTTTTTCCTCTTCTAAATAATGAGCTTTGATTAACGGCAAAACAATTTCAATCACTTTTTGAGGATTTTCCGGCAAAGCCCTGTTTAAAGCCATAATTAAACCCGACAACCCAAAAGCTTTATCAATTGAATCAGAAGAAATTGTGCCTAAGCCATATTTATCATCTCTTTCCGCATATAATAAAAGTTTTTGCAAAGTTATATCATCAGAAATTTCTAAATCTTCGGCTATTAATTGAGAAACATTGGTTTTTTTAAAATGATGGTCAAACTTTCCCGCGCCAATATCAATTAAAAAATAACCCTTTTTATTTAAGGATTCTTCTGTTTGTTTTTCTGGCAGAATAGACCAAATTTCAATTTGAGCTGTTTTAATTCCGGGATATTTTTCTTCGCCAAAACTTTTTAAAAGAAAAATTCCCACGATTGTGTCTGCTTGCGGTCTGCTTGGAAGAATAATTTTTTGGAAAAAAAAGGTTTCCATATTTTGAATCCTTTCTAAACTCTCTTTAATTTGTTTTTTTAATCCAATATTAATTATTTTATTTTTCTTTTAAATCAAAATTTTGTTTTTTAAAAAAATGCATATTCTTTGTTTTTAAAAGAATTTTTTTTATGGTTTCATTTGTTAATGGAGCTTCTTCTTCAATTTCTAATTTTCTTCTATTTTCTGCTTCAAATTCCAATAAATCTTTTCCTAACGCGTTGTAAAACATAAAAAGCAACAATTCTCTTTCCGCCTCTTCTACAGGAAGTTCTCTGTCTCTTATTTGTTGTTTTATCATTTTCTTATAATCTCTAATTTTTTCAAAAATAATTTTTTCAGTAATTTCTAAATTTTTAGTTCCTGCTTTTATTCTCTCTTCAACAAGAATATCAAAATAACCTTTAAAAATATCTTTTCCTTTTTTGTCTTTAGCTGATGTAAGATATTGAATAGGCACACCGTCATATTTTTTAACAATCTCTTCTACTTGTTCTATAGAAAGAAAAGCCGGAAATTTTATAGCCGTAAATTTGTTATTAATATACAATACCGCTCTCAATCTATTATCGGAAATTTTGTCTTCAATTTTAGCTGGAATTATTTGCCTTACTTCTACAATCTCGCCTTGTTCTATTGATTTTACTTCTTTTATTTCTATTTGAGGTTTTATTTCCTTTTCTTTTTCTCTTGCCATTATCATTTTTGAAATTTCTTCTATACTGATTTCCTCGGTAATTAATTTTTTAATTTCTGAATTGTTGATCCCTGCTTTTTTGGCTTTTTCAAAAATTTCCGGTTCTAAATATTTTAAAAGATTATTTTCAGCTTCTTTCAAATATTCTTGTTCTAACTTTTCTCCCTTTTCATCAAATAAATCTTTCTCTTTTAACATCTTAATCCCGCTATTCACTTTATCGTTGATTTCTTGTTCAGTTATTTTTTCTTCTTGTTTTTTTCCCCCAAAAGGCATTAAATCAGCGAAATAATAAATTTTCCCTTCTTTTCCTTTACTTTGTTGTTCTTCTAAATGAGAAACAAAACAAATCCAAGGTTTTTTTTCTTTTTGAGGATTTACCCAAAAACCATCAGGAACTCTTACAAAAGTAGTTATTCCCTTTATTTTAGCAAGAACATACGTTTCTTCCCCTTTTTTTTCTAAATTTCCTAAAATTTCCACTTCAACAAATTTGTTATAAAGTTCCTCTTTTCTCTTGTTTTCAACAACTTTTTTTTTTTTATTGTCAGCAAGTTCTTTTACTTCATTTAAAACCGCTCCCGCGGAAGTTTCATCTGTTGGATTTTCCACGCCTTTTTCTTCATGAAGAATATGTCTGATCGTTTCCTTAACCTTAGGGGTTTTTTCCATATCTCGTTTAAGTATTTCTCCAAAATTTCCAACATGTTTTTCTTGATTATTCATAATTTTTTTATTTTCTATTATTAGTTTAACCACAAATTAAAAAATGTCAACAAATTTTGAGCGCAAGCATTTGATATTTTATTAAAAAAAAGTATGATAATACATATATGAGAGTTGAACCACAACAACTAAAAGCTTTTATACTTGACGCTGGTTTGATTAAAGAAATTCAATTTAACCAAGCCGCGGAGAAGGCCGAGAGAGAAAATAAAAAAATTGAAGAGGTTTTAGTCAATCAAGGGCTAATCAAGCAGGACGACCTTGTTAAACTCAAGGCCTATATTTTAGGCATTCCTTATATTGCCTTAGAAGAAGGAATAATAGACCCGGAAATTTTAAAAATTATTCCCGAGCCCATTGCCAGAACTCATAATATTGTCAGTTTTAGAAAAAAAGGAAACAATTTAGAAGTGGCAATGTTGGACCCGGAAGATTTGGAAATCATTGAATTTATAAAGAAAAAATCCAATTTAAAAATTTTGCCGCGGCTTACTAATGAAAAAAGCATTAAAAATGTCCTTTCCCAATATCAAGAAAGTTTGCGAATGGAGTTTGGTAAAATTATAAAAAAAGAAGCAAAAGGAATAAAAATAATCTCTAAAGAAAAAGGATTGGAAAATAGGAAAAATGAACTAGAAAAACAAGCTCAAGAATTTTCTATAATAAAAATAATTGACACTTTATTAAAGCACGCAATTCTTCAAAGAGCTTCTGATGTTCACATTGAGCCAATGAAAAAAGAAGTTTTGGTTAGATATAGAATTGATGGAATTTTACATGACGCTATGGTTTTGCCATTGGGAACTAACTCAGGAATTGTAGCTAGAATCAAAATCTTAAGCAATTTAAAAATAGACGAGCATCGCTTACCGCAGGATGGCCGCTTTAAAATAGAAGACGAAAATTACAAATATTCCTGTCGCGTCTCAATTTTGCCAGTTTTCAATGGGGAAAAGGTTGTTATTCGGCTTTTGTCGGAAACAGCCGAAGGATTCACACTTGAGGAATTAGGGCTGCGGGACGAAGCGTTAGAAAGGGTTTATCGAGCGCTAAAAAAACCCGTGGGCATAATTTTAATTACCGGACCCACTGGCTGCGGAAAAACCACCACTCTTTATTCTTTGATGGAAATTCTTAATGACCCTGCTGTTAATATTTCCACAGTTGAAGATCCTGTGGAATATCGGATGCCCAGAATTAATCAGACGCAAGTGAATCCGAAAATTGGTCTGACTTTTGTTTCTGGATTGCGGTCATTATTAAGACAAGATCCAGATATTTTAATGGTGGGAGAAATTCGGGACAATGAAACAGCCAGTTTGGCAATCAATGCCGCATTAACCGGACACCTTGTTCTTTCCACTCTGCACACAAATTCCGCGGCAGGGACCATTCCCCGACTGATTGACATGAAACAAGAACCGTTTCTCCTTTCTTCAACTCTAAATTTAATTTTAGCTCAAAGATTGGTGAGAAAACTTACTGAAGAGAAAAAACCATATAAATTAAACCAGGAAGAAATAGCAAATCTTTCTAAATATTGCGATTTAAAAGAAATAGAAAAAATATTAATACAGGAAAAGATTCTAAAGAAAGAACAAAATCTTCAAGATATTAATTTTTTTCGGCCGCAACCCAGCAAAAAAACGCCCGAAGGATATAAAGGAAGAATTGGAATTTATGAAACTATATCAATTTCCGAATCAATAAAACATTTAATTCAAAAACAAGCAAGCTCTGATGAAATTCAAAAAAGAGCGCGAGAAGAAGGAATGCGGCTGATGATTGAAGACGGATTTATCAAAGCCGCGCAAGGAATTACCTCTCTGGAAGAAGTGTTCAGGGTAATCATTGAATAATTAAAATTTGAAAATTTGAAAATTTGAAAATTAAAATCGCTCTTATTCTCTGGCTATTACTATCCCCCACACTTGCTTGGCGCCGGCATGTTTTAAGACCTTTGCCGCTTCTTCCAAAGTGGCGCCTGTAGTAAAAACATCGTCAATAATAAATATTTTCTTTCCTTTAAAAATTTCAGGCGTCTTAACTTTAAAAGCGTTTTTAATATTTTTTTTTCTTTCTTCCCCCATTAGCTCGGCTTGCGAAAGAGTTGATTTTATTTTTACAAGATTATTATTTTCTAACCTTGTCCTAAAAAAAATGGAAAGGATTTTGGCGATTTCTTCCGCCTGATTAAAACCCCGCCATCTTTTTCTAAAACCAACAAGGGGTATGGGGACTAAAAGAGATTTTTCAAGAGGATAAAAAACCTTCCAGCTTTCAGATAAAAGAAAATGAGCGATAATCAAAGAAGACAATGGTTCGGTTAAAGTTTTTAAAAAAGGTTCGTATTTAAAATTTTTGATCAATGTTTGAACTAAAGGAGTTTCATAAGAAGTGGCGGAAAATAATCCATTGAGCGCGTTTTTGCGATGAAGCGAACAGGTTCTTTTTTTCAAAACTTTTTGCGATTTTTTGCAAAAAACACAAAAAAAATATTCTAAAATTTCAATTAAAAAGAAACAATCTAAACAGATAATCTCCCCTTCCTTTCCGCAACCCAAGCAAAATTGAGGAAAAAAAATATCTAATAAAAATTTTTTACAAGAAAATTTCATCAATAATTATTTTAATTCTAAAAAATCTATTTAGCAAACTGATTTTAGCGCAACACAAAAAAAAGATTGACATTGTTTAGAAAATATAATGGATAAACTTGACGCATATAAATTTCATGAGAGATATTATCTTGGGAATAATCCAACTTGCAAAAATTGCGCGGGTGTTTTGTAATTTATTGATTTTAATCTTTTTCCAAAATTATATTGATTAACGGTTATATGCAGAATGAATTTGAGCAGTTAAATTTGTTCAAATTCAATGAAAAATTTTGATAAATTTGTAAAATTTGATAAAATTAATAATATTAAAACCACGTAAAATAACAAAACAAATAAAACAATGGCTTTTTCTTCGGTTAGCGTTGTTTCAAATTCGCTTTTGATAAAAAGACATAAATATAAAGCA
>PFMI01000039.1 GCA_002785165.1 bacterium (Candidatus Gribaldobacteria) CG_4_10_14_0_8_um_filter_33_9 | reverse complement strand
TTTAGATAAAATTGAGAATGAATTAAAACTGCGATATTATAGCCGCAAGACTATAAAAAGTTATTTGCTTTGTCTTTCAGATTATTTTCGTTATATTAAAAATATTATCAAAGAGCCTGACATTCCACTTATCAAAAAGTATTTATTGGAAAAACAGGGGTCTTGTCTCGAGGTGAAATTGAAAAAATAATCAACTTGATTAGCAATCTAAAACATAAAATTCTTATATCCATATCATATGGCGCTGGTCTGCGGGTGAGCGAAGCTTTGCGACGCATTTATTAGAGAATGGCGTTGAAGTAAGATATGCGTCAGAACAACCCAAATTTATACCCATATTACCAATCCGAGTTTAAAAAATATAAAAAGTCCGCTATAATAAATAAAAATTTTCAAACCTTTTATGAAAAAAATTAATTCCCATTCTCTTGATATTGAAGAGACCTTTTTGGACCATCTTTTGAAAAATAGAGAACAGGATTCCGAACTTTTAGATAGAAAAATTGAATTTCCTTTGAGACAAAAAAAAGTTTTTCTTTTTTTTATTTTCGGGTTATTTTTTTTGGCCTTGCTTTTAATTGTATGCTTTAAATTGCAAATATTAGAGCATAAAAAATATAATCTTTTGTCTCAAAAAAATAATTTTTTAAATTTAAAAATTGCGGCGGAAAGAGGAATAATTTATGACAGAAATATGAAACAGCTTGTTTTTAATCAACCCAGTTTCAATATTTTTGTTGAAAAACTTAATCTGCCCAAAGAAGCAGAGAAAAGGGGAAAAATTTTTGAGGAGATCTCAAAAATTTTTAAAACATCCAAAGAGGATTTAGAAAAAAAGGTTGAAGAAAGCCATGAAAATTCAGTTCTTTTAAAAAATGACATTTCCCGTTCAGATTTAATTTTAATGGAAACAAGAATTAAAGAATTTCCCGGAATTAAAATTAAAGAACAAAATAAAAGAAATTATTTTGAAGAAGAAACATTAAGTCATATTTTGGGCTATCTCGGCAAAATATCGCCAACAGAGCTTAAAAATTTAGACAGCGATTACGAGATTGACGATTATACGGGAAAAGAAGGTTTGGAAAAAGAATATGAAAAAATTTTAGCGGAAGAAAAGGGTTTTTTGGAAATAGAAAGAGACGCGCATGGAAAGGAAATTTCTCAAAAAATAAAAAAAATGCCTCGTTCCGGGCAAAGTTTGGTCTTATTTTTAAATTTGGACTTGCAGAAAAAAATAGCCGATACTTTGCGAACAATTCTTAAAGAAGAACAAGGGGAAGCGGCAATGGCTGTGGCTTTAGACCCAAGAACAGGCGAGGTTTTAGCTTCTGTTTCTTTGCCTGCTTTTGACAATAATCTTTTTAGCCAAAATATCACCCAAGAGGAATACAATAAAATAAACACAGACTCTAAAAATCCTCAACTAAACCGAATAATTAGCGGGACATATCCCGTGGGGTCCACTATTAAACCTTTAATAGGAATAGCGGCTCTGGAAGAAGGAGTGATAACTAAAGAAACAACCATTTTTTGCCCTTTGAATCTTTGTTTGGAAAATAAATACACAGGCGCGCCCGAATGTTTTTCTGACTGGCAATTTCATGGTTGGACCAATATTAAAAAAGCTATCGCGGAATCAGTAAATTCCTTTTTTTATATAATTGGAGGAGGATACGAGACGCCAAAAAAATCGTCTTTATCTGACGCAAGATTGCCAAAAAGTTTTCAGGGGCTGGGTGTGACAAAAATCAATCTTTGGCTGGAAAGGTTTGGCTGGGGCAAACAAACAGGCATAGATTTGCCAGGAGAAGCAAAAGCAAGAGTTCCCACTTCTCTTTGGAAAGAAGATTATTTTGCTTCCAAGCCATTGGCGCAACGAATTTGGTATAGAGGCGACACTTACAATCTTTCTATTGGTCAAGGATATCTTTTAGCAACTCCTATCCAAGTGGCAACCGCTTTCCAATTTATTGCCAATCAAGGAAAAATTTTTAAACCAAAAATAGTAAAAGAGGTTTTGAATTGGGACCAAAATTCGGGAATGGTTTCCAAGGGAAAAATACAGGAGGAGATTTTAAAACAAAATTTTGTTAATTCAGAATCAATTGAGACTATAAGACAAGGAATGAGGGAAGCTGTCACTTCGCTTTCTGGCTCCGCCGCAATGCTTAATTCTTTGCCGGTCCACGTTGCCGCTAAAACCGGCACTGCCCAGGTTTCTATTCAAAAACAAACTTATCACAACTGGATAACTGTTTTTGCTCCTTATGAAAATCCGGAAATTTTATTAGTAATTGTTTTTGAAAATGTAAAAGGTTTAAAAAGTTTAGCCCAAAAAGCAACCAAAGAAATTTTAACCTGGTATTTTACCAAATAATTTTTTGACAATCTTTTTTTATTCTGTTAATATTTTGTTAATCAATATAAATACTCCTTGGGCTAAATACAAAATTTATTTTTGCTTAATTCCAGAATTTTTTTAAGGAACAATCTCGTTCGAAAACCAAATTGCCCGTTAAAAAAAATTCCGGAATTTCAGCCCAAGAACTACTTACATTTATATTGTTTATTCTATCATATTATGAAAAACTTGTCAACCACTTCAGTTATTTTTGAAAAAAAACCTGAAGATAAAACCTTAGACACAACGTTAAGACCAAAAATTTGGGAAGAATACGCTGGGCAGGAAAAAGTAAAAAAAAATCTAAAAATAATTTTACAAGCGGCAAAACAAAGAAAAGAAACGCCAGAGCACTTACTTTTTTATGGGAACACGGGCTTGGGAAAAACCACTCTTTCGCATCTTGTTGCCAGAGAAATGGGAGTTAATATTCGCGTTACAGCTGGTCCTGTTATTGAAAAAGCGGGCGATTTGGCGGCAATTTTAACTAATTTGGAAGAGGGCGATGTTCTTTTTATTGATGAATTTCACAGAATAAAAAAAGTCTTGGAAGAATATCTTTATTCCGCTATGGAGGATTTTAAATTGAATATCATTATTGGCAGCGGACCTATGGCTCGCACCATGGAATTGAAACTTCCCCGTTTTACTTTAATTGGCGCGACCACTAAAATCGCTCTTCTGTCTTCGCCTTTGAGAAACAGGTTTGGCGCCACTTTTCAACTTGATTTTTATTCTCAAGAGGATTTAGAAAAAATTATTCAAAGATCTGCGCAAATTTTAAAAATAGACATTGAGCCCGAAGCCGTTAAAACCATTGCCGCGCGGTCGCGTTTTACTCCGCGCGTGGCAAATCGTCTTCTCAAACGAGCAAGGGATTTTGCCCAAATAGAAGGGCAAGGAATAATCACTAAACAAATAGCCCAAAAAGCATTGGAATCTTTAGAAATTGACCAATTAGGGCTTGAATTGAGCGACAGAAGGATATTGGAAACCATTATTAAAAAATTTAACAAAGGCCCTGTTGGACTTCAGGCGCTAGCCGCGGCTTCATCTGAAGAACAAGACGCTATTTTGGAAATTTATGAACCCTATTTAATGCAACTGGGTTTTATTGAAAGAACGCCGAGAGGAAGAATTGTTACCAAGGCGGCTTACCAATACTTAAAAATAAAAGAACCGCAACAGGAATTATTTTAAATCTAAAATTTCATGTCATTTTTTAAAAAAATTTTAATTATTTTTTTCTTTTGTTTTTCTTTTTTTTCTTATATTTCAGCTGCCAATTCTTTGGATGTGGTTATTAATGAAATCGCATGGATGGGGACAAAAGTGTCGCCTAATGACGAATGGATTGAATTGTACAATAATACCGACATGACAATAAATTTACAGGGTTGGAAACTTAAAGCAACCGATGGAAGTCCGGAAATTAATCTTGCAGGCAATCTCTATTCTAAAAATTTTTTTCTTTTAGAGCGAACAAATGATAATACTCTGCCGTCTGTTTCTGCCGATCAAATTTATACCGGCGCTTTAAAAAATAATGGCGAAGAATTAAAACTTTATGACAATTTTGGAAATTTAATTGACTCTTTAAATTGTTCTTCTGGTTGGTTTGGCGGCGATAATGAAACCAAACAAACAATGGAAAGAAAAACAAACAATAATTGGCAAACAAGCCAAGCATCAGGCGGAACGCCGAAAAATAAAAATAGTTCAATTCAAATACCCCAATTAGAGATTGCGCCTGCATCCACCTCTACTCCTGCATCCACCTCTACTCCTGCATCCACCTCTACTCCTGCATCCACCTCTACTCCTGTTAAAATTGTTAAAGACAGTTTTCAACAAACTTATTCTTCCGGCATTGTGATAAACGAAATTCTAGCCGCGCCAGAAGGCGCGGACGACACAGAGGAATGGATTGAAATAAAAAATTTAAATGAGCAAGAAGCTGATCTCTCAAATTGGAAAATTCAAGATATTAAAGGTTCAATCAATGTTTATATTTTTCCACATGGAACAAAAATTAAAGGAAAATCCTTTTTAACTCTTTCTCGCCCTACTACTAAAATTACTTTAAATAATAGCGATGACGGTTTGTCGCTTATTCAGCCAAATGGAAATGTTTTGGACAATGTTATTTATAAAAAAGCGCCCATTGGTCAATCTTATAATCGCTTAGAGTCTAACGACTGGGCATGGAGTTCTATTTTAACGCCCGGGTCTGCAAATATTATTTCCGCGCCTTTGTCTTTAGAAAAAAATTCAGAAAAAAATAATGGAACAAAAACTTTAAAAGAGAATTCTAAATTCTATCCCAATAAAAAATTTGCCGCGACAGCGGCTGAACAAATTCCTTGGTCCCCAAATTCCTTATTAATTTTTTTAATTGTTATAGTAATAGCTATTATTGCAGGAGTTGCAATTTTCTTTTTGAAAAAACATCTTCAAAAACAAGACGAAATATAAATTACAAATGACGGATATCAAATATCCATTATTTGTTCCAATTTGTTAAAAAATAAATAATTTGGCCAAAGCTGATTCCTGCGTCGCCGCGAGGAATTTTTTTATTTACAAAAACGCCTTTTGATTCTAAATAGCTTGAAATTATTTTATTATTAGCAATGCCTCCGGCAAAATAGATTTGAGATGCAACATTTGAAATTTGACATATTTTATATAGTCCTTGTGCGATATAAAGTTGAGCGGCGGCGGCGAGTCGTTTTTTATCGCGATGTAAATTTTTTATCAGATATTCAAAGAGAGGCGTTGTAAGCAATTCATAATTCGTAATTTTTGGCTTTAAGCCAAGATAAGGTTTATGGGAATTTTTTTCTAATAAATCAATTGACTCGTGTTTGTAATTTCTTTGATTTTCAGAAAAACCCAAAAGAACAGAAACCGCGTCCAATACTCGACCAGCGCTGGAAGTCTCCTGACAATTAAAGTTTTGCTGAAGCTGATTATACAAAAGTTCAAACTGATTGCGCGTATAAAATTTTTTAACAAATTTATAAATTTCTTTTTTAATTAAAAATTTATTCAATATCGCGATCAACATTCTGACTGGCTCTTTTACCGCTAAATCCCCGCTGAGCATTGTCTGGTTTTCTAAATGTCCTATTCGTTTGGTTTGTAGTTTGCCTGTCTGTATTTGAAAAACCTCGCCACCCCAAATTTTTCCGTCTTCTCCGTAGCCAGTACCGTCGCAGACAATACCGATACAATTTTCAATTTTCAATTTACAATTTTCAATTATTATTTTTTCACCAATAGCGGAAAAAATATGGGCGAGATGATGTTGGACTTGGATATGTTTGGCTTTAAATTTTTTTGCCATTTCCGCGCCCCAAATAGTTGTTTTATAAAAAGGATGTAAATCAGTTAAAATAATATCTGGTTTTATTTTATTTTCTTTTAAATAATTTAAAACTATTTTTTTAAATTTTTGAAAGTTTTTTTCTTCCAACAAATCGCCAAATTCTGGAGAAAAATAAACCTTGCCGCCAAAATAAACGCTAAAATTTCCCGTTGACTCCGCGCCCAACGCAAGAATTTTATTTGTTTTTTTATTTGCAATAAGAGCCATAATGTTCTATTATTTATAAAGTTATCCACATGGTTTCAGTTTTTTAAATTATCTTTTTATTATATAATAAAAAGATAGATAATATAAAGGTCGGGAAAGTTTAATAAAATATAATTATGATGATTCAAAATTGGTTAACAATTACCATAGAATCCTTGCAAGATCTTTTACAGGGATTTATAAATTTTTTCCCAAAAATGGTGGGCGCTTTATTGATTCTTGTTATTGGTTGGTTTATTTCTATTTGGATAGGAAAATTTATCGCTGAAATTTTGAAAAAAATAAAAGTGGATAGAATTTTTGAAAACGCTAAATGGGAAGAGGCGCTTAAGGGAGCGGAATTAAAAATAAAGGTTTCGGATTTTATCGGGGGAATTGTAAAGTGGGTTTTGGCTATCGTGTTTTTATCAATTACAGTGGAAATTTTAGAATTAGACGCTTTTGCGAAATTTTTACAAGCAATTGTTGCGTGGCTGCCAAATCTAATAGTGGCTACAGCAATTTTTGTGGTTGCTGTGATTGTCGCTGATTTTGCTGAAAAATTTATTAAAGCAGTGGTAAATAAAATGGGAGTTAGTTGCGCTAATGTTTTGGGAATTATTGTCAGGTGGGCTGTTTGGATTTTTGCTATTTTAGCCATCTTATCTCAATTGGGAGTAGCCAGAGAAATCATTCAAATTTTGGTTAGCGGATTTGTCGCTTTAATTGTAATAAGCGCGGGAATTGCTTTTGGACTTGGAGGAAAAGATATTGCCAAGGAGACCCTGGAAGAATTAAAAACCAAGCTTAAAGGATAAATTTAAAGCATAAATAACGAATAATAACGAATGCCGAAAAAATGCCCCGCCCGAAGGCGGGCATTTTGTTTTTTCTAAAGCGTGGTGTTTGTTGGAAAAAGTCAGAACTCATTATCAAGCGAAGCAGAGGAAAAAGAAAAACGAAGTTTTTGTTTTTCCGATGCGAGCGCAGATTATACAAAGTGAATAACGCAGTATTTTGAACAGAATCCCGACTGATTGCCGCGCGAAGCGCGGCAGAATCAAAACGGAACACTCGGGCGAGGCGAAAGGGAACATTCCATAACATCATAAAGATAATATCAATCAGTCTACGTTTAAGGCAACAAAGAGATTGAACTTTAGTTTTGCCTTCGGAGATTTTTTTCTGAAAATACGTTTTGGCATATTGATTGCCTGATTTTGAGATTTGTGATAAAGCAATCCAATATCCAAAGATTGAAATATCAAACACAAAAAAGAACAGAAGTATTTATGGTTTTTTAACTGT
>PFMI01000031.1 GCA_002785165.1 bacterium (Candidatus Gribaldobacteria) CG_4_10_14_0_8_um_filter_33_9 | reverse complement strand
AAGAATTTTATGCAAAAAATCAGAAGTGGAGCGACCAGGCCGCACCCCAGGCACAAATCCGCCCATTTTTTGAAGATTATTAGAAATTGTTTTAGGGTCAAAAGTAACCATAGTGTAAAAAAAAGTAAAAGCAAAAACTAAAACAAAAAATAAACTTCCATGAACCCAAGGATTTTGGAAAAACTGCGTCAATGACTTAGCAAAATTTGCGAGAAAAGAATTTCCGCCAGTCGCCAAAAAATTAGCCACCATACTAGGGAAAAACAAAATAGAAAGAGCGAAAATGATTGGGATAACGCCTGCGGGATTAACATTAATAGGCAAATAAGTTGAGACCCCTCCATACATTTTAGTTCCCCTCACTCTTTTAGCGTAAGAAACCGGAATATTTCTTCTCGCTTCTGTAATATAAACAATAGCAAAAATTATCAAAAGAGCCACAAAGAAAAAGAAAATATAAGAAGGCAATTTCGAAAAATCCCAACTCAAAACAAACTGACGAATATCCGCGGGAATGTTCGCGACAATGCCAGCAAAAATCAAAAGAGAAACACCATTGCCAATTCCTTTTTCTGAAATCATTTCTCCAAGCCACATTAAAAATAAAGAGCCGGCCGTAATAGTAATAATAGCGGCGCAAAGCTGAAAAAAAGAAAGGGTTAAAATAGCTCCTTGATGTTGAAATAAAACCAACATTCCATAGGATTGGACACAAGCCAAAGGAACTGTTGCAATTCTTGCGTATTGATTAAACCTTTTTTTCCCTGCTTCTCCTTCTTCTTTATATATTTTTTCAAGTTGGGGAAAAATCATTGTCAGAAGCTGCATTATAATGGTAGCGGTAATATAAGGTCCCAATCCCAACATGATAATGGAAAAATTACTTAAAGCTCCTCCAACAAAAAGATTTAAAAGACCAAAAAATTGATTTTCCGCAAAAAATCTTTTCAAGTTTTCCATATCAATGCCAACAATAGGAATATTGGCAGCCAGCCGAAAAACAGCGAAAATAAATAAAACAAAAAGAATTTTATTTCTCAACTGTTTATCTCTAAAAATAAAAATAAGTTTGTTAAACCACATATTCGCTATCGCTAAGTTTAAAATTTAAAAATCAAAAATCAAAATTTAAAGCATTGGCTTTTTGCCAATAAATTATTTTCATTCTCTTTTTTATTTTACCCTCCCTCCTGCTTTTTCAATTTTTTCTTTTGCCCCTGCTGAAACTTTACATCCTTCAATAATCAACGACTTTGTTATTTCTTGTTTTCCTAAAATTTTAACTTCTGGTATTTTCCCTTTTATTTTATAAATTATTTTTTTGACATTCAAAATTCCGGGAGTAATCTTTTCTCCAGCATTGAATTTTTTTTCTAAAATCTCTAAATTCAAAACCACAACTTTTGTGTTTTGTGTTTTATGTTTTGTATTTTGCCTATAACCTCTTAATTTTGGATATTTTTTTATCAATTCCCGAATAATTGGCTGCATTTTTTTCCCTGCTCTTGATTTTTGACCTTTTATTCCTTTTCCGCAATATCGCCCTCTTTTCCCGCCCCTTCCGATTCTTTTTTCTTTTTTTGGTTTATGAATTGGTTTTAATTGGTGTGTTTGCATGTTAATTTTTTTAAAGCTAAAATTGTTGCCCTGGCATTATTTAATTTATTTCTCGTCCGACCTAAAATTTTAGAAGAAATATTTTTTATTCCCGCTAAATGGCAAATAACTCTAATTACTCCTCCCGCCACCAAGCCCCTGCCTTTTCTTTGAGGTCTCAATAAAATTCGCGCCGCTCCAAATTTTGCTATAACATCGAAAGGAATTGTATCTTCCTTAAAAGAAACATTCATGAGATTTTTTTTGGCTGTTTTAATAGCCTTGTCCACGGCTTGGCTTACATCTTTTCCTTTAGAAACGCCTAATCCCACTTTTCCAAGTTTATTGCCAATAACAACCACCGCCCGGAACATCATTCGTTTTCCTCCTGTTGTTACTCGCGTTACCCGAGCTACTTCCAAAAGTTTAGACTCGTATTCTTGTTTTGGTTTTTCAAATGTTTTTTTTGATGAATATTCTTTTTGCATTTTTTTATTTTTTTTAGAAATTAGAAATTTTAGATTTTATTTGACATTTAGATTTTGACATTTAGATTTAAAACTTCAATCCTCCCTCTCTGGCGCCATCAGCCATTGCCTTTATTCTTCCATGATATTTATACCCGCCTCTATCAAATACTACTTTTTTTATTTCTTTTGCCAATGCTTTCTCGGCAATTAATTTACCAACTTTAAAAGCCATTGCTACTTTATTTGTTCTATTATCTTTTGTTTTATCTTCAATTGTTTGAGATTTGAAATTTTTAAACTCCATATCGCTCGCGCTTGTCAAAGTCTTTCCCTTTTCATCGTCAATCATTTGTCCATAAATATGTTTACTAGATCTAAAAATACAAAATCGCGGCGCCTCAATGGTGCCTGAAATCTTCGCTCGTATTCGTTTATGACGCCTATATCGTTTTTCTTGTTTAAACAACATAAATTTATTTTATCCCATGGTTACCACTTTTTTTCCGGCTTTTTTCTTTACAAACTCTCCTAAATATCTGATGCCCTTGCCTTTATAAGGTTCCGGGGGTTTAATTTTCCTTATTTTTGCCGCAAATTCTCCAATTTTTTGTTTATCAATTCCGGAAATATTAATTATATTTTTATCAATTGAAAGAGAAATCTGCGAAGGAATTTTTATTTCTACATGATGAGAAAACCCAACTTCTAAATCAAGAATGCTTTCATCTTTAAGCGAAGCGCGATAGCCAATTCCCCTTATTTCCAATTTTTTTTCAAAACCAGAGTTTACGCCGATTATCTGATTTTGTATAAGAACTCTAATCAATCCCCATAAGGCGGAATTTTTTTTTGATTTTTTTTCAGACAAGACCACAACCTTGTCATTTTCTTTTCTAACTAAAATTCCTTCGGGAATTTCCTGAAAAAGTTCACCCTTCGGACCATTGACTACAATTTTTTTGTCTTCAATTTTTATTCCCACTCCCTCTGGTATTAAAATAGGTTTTTTACCAATTCTTGACATATATTTTTAAATTTGGTTCACCAAATTTCACATAATATTTCTCCTCCCTGTCTTTGCTCGCGCGCTTCTTTATCGCTCATTATTCCTTTTGAAGTTGAAATTATTGCCATGCCATATCCTGCTTTAACTTTTTTTATTTCTTTTGCTTTTTTATATACTCTTTTGCCAATTTTAGAAATTCGCTTCAATCCAAAAATTGCCGGCTTGCCTTCTGCGTCATATTTTAAATAAACTTTTATTATCCTTCCATTATTTCTTTTTAGTTTTTTAAAATCAGAAATAAAACCTTCTTTAGTAAAAATTTGAATTATTTTTAGCTTTAAAATAGAAAATGGAATCTCTACTGTTTGATGACGAACAGCTAGAGCATTTTTTATTCTAATAAGCATGTCTGATAAAGGATCTGTGATCATATGTTTATAAAGTTTACCATGATGATTTTTTAATTCCAGGAATTTCCCCCAGATTTGCCATTTCTCTAAAACATATGCGGCAAAGTCCAAACTCTCTTATAAATCCTCTGCGCCGACCACACTTAAAACAACGGCGGACAAGCCGTGTTGTGAATTTTGGAATTTTTTTTGATTTAACAACTTGAGATTTTTTAGCCATAATTATTTTAATTTAATTGGAAGTCCCATCATTTTTAAAAGTTCGAGCCCATGCTCCGGCTGTTTGCTGTTTGTATTTATGGTTATTTCTAAACCAAAAATTCCTTTTTCTCTATCCATGACAATTTCAGGGAAAGAGCTGCTATCTTTAAATCCTAAAGTTAAATTCCCTTTTTTGTCAATAGATTTCAGGGGGATTCCATTAAAATCTCTTGTTCTGGGCAAAATAATCCCAATCAATCTTTCTAAAAAATCAAACATTCTTTTTTTTCTTAAAATGACTTTAAATCCAATCGGAACTCCCTTCCTTAATTTAAAAGCAGCGATTGATTTTTTGGCTTTTGTAAAAACAGGTTTTTGCCCTGTAACCAAACTTAAAAAATCGGAAAGGTTATTCATAACTTTTTCTCTTTCTGAAGAAGTTTTTCCTGCTGCCATTTTTCCAAAACCAGAATTTACTGCTATTTTTTCTATTTTAGGGACAGCCATAACATTTTTACATCCAAACTTCTCCAACATTTTAGGAACAACTTCTTTTTTATATTTTTCTTGTAATCTCATCATAAAAAATTTTTTAAATCTCTTCTCCGCACTTTTTGCATATTCTAAATTTTTTCTTTTCTGCTATCTTATACCCTATTCTAACTGGCTTCCCGCATTTCAAACAAATTAATTTTAAATTAGACACAGGCAAAGGCGCGATTTTTTCAATAACCTGACCTTTTTCGCCCTGTTTTCTTGGTCTTTGATGTTTTTTTTTCACATTCACTCCTTCCACCAAAACCTTAAAAGATTTGGGCAAAATACTTAAAACTTTGCCTTTTTTACCTTTATCTTTACCCTTGATGATTAGAACTTGATCGTTTTTTTTAATTTTCATACTACTTCTTTGGCTAAAGCAACTATTTTTTCAAAACCTTTTTCCTTTAATTCTCTGCCGGGAATAGGACCCAAAATTCTATTGCCCCTAGGAGTAACCTTGTCATCGGCAAGAATACAACAAGCATTTTCGTCAAATCTAACATAAGAACCATCTCTTCGACGATATGGTTGTTTTTGCCTAACAATTACCGCTTTAACAACATCATGTGTTTTCACATTCTTTCTGGGCTGGGCTTCTTTTACAGCGGCAACAATTATGTCTCCAATTCTAGCATAACGTTTTCTTGTGCCTCCGAGAATATTAAAACACTGAACCATTTTTGCTCCGCTATTGTCAGCTACTTTTAATTTTGTGTGCGGCTGTATCATTTTTTTATGACTCTCCAATGTTTATCTTTTGACAATGGTCGACATTCCTCAATTATTACTTTGTCTCCAATTTCAATCCCGTTATTTTCATTATGAACTTTGTATTTTTTATGAACTTTATATCTCCTTTTATATTTCGGATGCTCTTTTATTCGTTCCACCTTCACTACCACTGTCTTCTGCATCTTATTGGAGACAACTATTCCTTTTAATTGTTTTTTTGGCATATTATTATTTTTAGAATGAATTTATAATACACCAGCCCAAAAAATATGCAATAGGTAGCCGCACAAATAAAAAATACACGGGTTGCACCCGTGTATTTTTTAATATTTATGATTTAGAGTTTTGGGATCAGCGCTTCCTTGTCAAGCAAAGTCATTATTCTAGCTATATCTTTTTTTATTTCTTTAATTTCTTTTATATTTTTATTTTTACCAGAAACCATATCAAAACGAATTTGAAGCAATTTTTCTCGATTTTTAGTCAAGAGCTGCATAAGTTCTTTTTTTTCCATTTTTTTGAAATCTTTGATTTTATCTTCTCGTTTCATAAATAAAATTAATTAATGTTTAATAAACCTTGTTTTTATAGGCAGTTTATCGCTTGCTTTACGAAAAGCTTCTTTGGCTATATCCTCTTTTACTCCGTCTATTTCAAAAATAATTCTGCCGGGTTTTATGGGAAAAACATAATGACTAACGCTTCCCTTCCCGCCCCCCATACCCACTTCCGCTGGTTTTGCGGTTACTGGTTTGTCAGGAAAAATCCTGATCCAAAGCCGGCCTTTTCTTTTTAAAGTTCTGGTAATTGCCAATCTGGCGGCTTCAATCTGGCAAGATTTAATCCAGCGATAACCCATTGATTTTAAACCAAAACTGCCAAAATCAAGCTCACACCCTCTTGTCTCTATACCTTTGGACCGTCCTTTGCTCCATTTTTTATGTTTTATTTTTTTTGGTTCTAACATATTTTATTCTAATTTTTGCCCTTTATATATCCAAACCTTCACTCCAATTATTCCATAACTGCAAAGCGCCGTACTAAAACCATAATCAATTACAGCTCTTATCGTTTGTCTTGACAATTCTCCCTGTTGTAACCATTCAGTTCTGGAAATACTAACTCCATTTAAACGACCAGCAACCTGAACCCTGGCTCCCTTTACTTCTCTTGAAAACATAATCTTACTCAAAACCATTTTTAAAACCTGACGAAAACGCGCTCTTTTTTCAAGCTGGAGAGCGACCCACTGACTGGCCAAGCTGGCTGACGCCCAAGGGTCCTTTACTGTAAGTATCTCTATTTTGACTTCTTGTTTCTTAATTGATTCTTTGCCCTTTATTAAGGGCGTAATAATTTTTTCTATTTCTTTTTTTATTTTTTTTACTTCTTTTCCGCCCCTGCCAATAATTAAAGCCGGCCGAGCTGTTTTAATAAAAATTTTTAAAAAAGTAGATCCCCTTTCGATTTCAATACCCTCAATTGTTCCTTTGGGTAAATTTTTTAATAAAAAATTTCGAATTTTAAAATCTTCTTCCAAATAAAGAGGAAAATTTTTTTTATAAAAACCTCGAGACATCCAATCTTCGGTTTTTCTTATTCTTAAAATTTTAGGGTTGGTTATGTGCGACATATTAAAATGCTTTTCGCTTATATTCTCTTTTTAATCCTATTTTTTTCTTTGATTTCGCAAATTTTCTTTCTTCAAATTTTGGAAGTTTTGATTTATTTTTCACCTTTTCTTTTAGTTTTGCTTCTTTTGATTTTGACTCAACAACACCTGTCTGACTAATTTCTTTTTTCTTGCCCTCTAAAATCAAAGTAATGTGGGATCTTTTTTTTTGAATTTCAGCCGCCCTTCCTTTCGCTCTTGCTCTTGATCTTTTAATTTTCTGCCCCTCGTCTACAAAAATTTCTGAAATATAAAGAGAGTCCCGATCCATTTGAAAATTATTTTCCGCATTCGCCAACCCTTGATCTAAAAGTTTCTTCATCGGCATTACGGTTTTTTTAAAACTAAAATTTAAAAGGACTTGAGCATGATTTAAACTCTTGCCTCGAATTAAATTAGCCGCCAATCTGACTTTTCTTGGCGCGATCCTTAAATTTTTTAATTTAGCTATAACTTGCATAAATTTAAAATTTCTTTATTTTTTCTGTTTCTGTCTTTTTCCTCTTTGTTTCTAATTCTTTTTGTATTTTTCCTCCGTGCCGAATAAATTTAGTGGTAGGAGAAAATTCCCCCAACTTATGACCTACCATTTCTTCAGTAGGGCAAACCAAAATATGCTCTTTCCCATTATAAACGCCAAACGAAAACCCGATCATTTCAGGAGTAATACTTGCGCTTCTTTTCCATGTCTTTATGACAACTTTATCTTCTTTTGTCGTTTTAGCGACTTTCTTTAATAATTTTTCGTCCACAAATGGACCTTTTTTTAAACTTCTTGACATAATTTTATTTGATTATACTGTGTATATTTGGTTATTATGTTTTACTTCTTTTTTTTCTTCTTTTTTCTTCTTTGAATTATCAGCTTATTTGTTCTT
>PFMI01000026.1 GCA_002785165.1 bacterium (Candidatus Gribaldobacteria) CG_4_10_14_0_8_um_filter_33_9 | reverse complement strand
TAACGGTTGTTTCGGCTCCTTTTATCGGCGCTTGATACCAGGGTATTTTTAATCGCGAGACCCTTGCTAAACCAACGCCCATCGCTCCCTCTCCTTTTTGTAAAACCGATCGCAGAGTTAAATTAAAACCCAAAATCTCTTTTCCTCTTTTTAAAGTTAAAGTAATTTCTTCTCCCAAATACGTTTGCGTAAATTCTTGAACTTCTTTTATTTTGTTTATTTTTATGAAACCTTTATTTTTGGTCTTAAGTCCTATTATTTCATCGCCCACTTTAATGCCGCTAATTTCAGCTGGAGAATTTTTAGAGATATCAATAATTTTAACAAAGGCAAGACCGGAAAAATCATCGGAAACCGCTTGCGGTAATCCCCAAATTCCAGCAACTAAAGTAAAAATTAAAAAAGCAATCAACCAAAAAGAAGCCACTCCTCCAAAAATTATTAAAGCCCTCTGTAAAATTGGTTTTTGAGAAAAACTTTGCGGATTTATAACCTCTTCTTCTCCGTCTTCGCCTGTAATTTTTACAAAAGCGCCAAAAGGCAAAAGATTTATAGAATATATGGTCTCGCCAACCTTCTTGCCAAACAATCTCGGAGGATAACCAACTCCAAATTCTTCCACTCCCACTCCAAACTTTTTAGCCAAAATAAAATGACCCAGCTCGTGCAAAATCAAAAGCCCGATTAAACAAACAACAACAATAAAAATAGTTAAAAACATAGTTTCTTAAAAAAATTATAAATTCAAAATTATAAATTTTAAATTATAGCTCTAATCTCAAAACGCAAATTTCTACTTTTATTTTTTCCAATTTTTGGAAACGCAAACAAAATTTAAATCTCAACATTAAGTAAATCAGTTTTTAATTAAATTTTTAATAATCTTTAATTAAAGGACAAACCGCGCTTTCCGCATCTACACAATATCCTAATGATGCTAATTAAATTTATAATTAAAGAAATATGAAATGTCTTTTCGGCTGATATTTCTATTTGTCTAATAAAAAACCATTCTATCTGAGAAATTAAAATTAAGTGCGCGGCAAAAAAAGCAATGCCAGCAGGTAAAACTAAAAATAAAAATAATAAAAGCTCTGCGTCGACATTATATGCTCGAGGAAGTTCAAAAAAAGCGAACAGAAAGATTAAAAATATAAAAAAAGCAGTTAGAGGGATTAGCAAAAAATGATTAAGTTTATTCATAAATTCTTTTGGTTTTTATAATACCATTTTTTATTTCATCAAACAATTGATTTTGTAAAAAAACTAAAAATTTTTTTAGATTTTAATTTTCCACAATCGGAATTATTGGCAATAAGGAATAATTTTCCTGAAGCCATTTATAGATTTTTTGGGTATCAATTTTATTATCTTCGGAACCCAAAAGAATAATTACAATGTCCCGAGTTTTTTCATCATTGGTATTAAATTTAAAAATGAAAATGGCGGTATATTTAGCTGGAACCGTATATCCTGTTTTGCCGCCAACAAAATTTGAATCATTGTTAAAAACATTTTTATTCCACAACTCTTTAATGTCAAAACGAACTTCTCCAAAACTTCGAACCTGTTTTCCTTTAGTGATTTCCCAAAGCAAAGGTCGAGCGTCTGTAATATATTTTGCTAATTGAAAAAGATCTTGAGCAGTAGAAACATTTTTCGAGTCAAAACCATGAGGGTCGACGAATTCCGTGTTTGCCATTAAAATTGCTTTTGCTTTTTCGTTCATTATTTTAATAGTTTTAGTTCTTCCCAAAAAACCAGAGAAAATTTCAGCGGCATCGTTGGAGGATTCAATTAAAAGAGGATAAAACAATTCTACCACTCTAAAACTTTTTCCAGCTTCTAATCCTTTGGTGGTCCCATAAGCTTCGAGCATTTCTGGTTTTATCAAAATAGATTTTCTTAAATCAACATTTTCAGCAATTACTGTGGCGGTCATTAATTTTGTCAAAGAAGCGATTGGCAGCTGCTCTTGAGAATTCTTTTCAGCGAAAACAAATCCAGAATTTAAATCAGCCGCCAAATAACTTTTTGCTGAAACTTCCGGAAAATCAGATGATTTTTCTTGAAAAAATTGGTAATTGTCCCTCTCTTTGTCTATTGCCAACACAGGCATATCTAATTCGGCAAGTTCATAGATTTCTTTTGCGTCTTTATCGCTAAGCTGGATACATCCGCCAGTAATAGTGGTAATTCGTTTCTGTCCACCGGGGTAATAGGGAACACCGTGGATATAATATTTTCCATAATAATGAAGGGCGTAGGGCATGTAAACATCTGTAACAATTGAAAAACTAATTTCGTTTCCAGATAAAATTTTGTACATCCCTAATGCTGACCCACCCCATTCTTGAGGATCCCCTTTTGCTAAAATCGGCCATTCTTTTGTTGGTTTTCCATCTTTGTATAATTTAATTTTCATTGCTGACAAATTAATCTCTAAAAAACTTTTATTCTCTAAAATTAAATCATCCTTAATGTCCGAAATCATTTTAAGAAAAAATGGCTTTTTTTGATAATTTTCAGGGCTACTCGTAGAAATTATATTTGAGTAATTAACAGAAAGATTTTGAGGCCGTTCAATTACCGCTGTCCGAGGAATATGGAAAGATATAAAATAAAAACCTCCTAAAAATAAAAATGTAAAAAATAAAATTAAAAACGATTTTTTCATAATATTAATTTTTGTATTTTTTAATTTTTTAAAAAGCGAATGTTCTTTATTCCCGAGCAATTTTAATATTCAATTCTTTTAATTGTTTTTCGTCAACTTCGCTCGGCGCGTCCATCATCAAATCTCGACCGTCGCCGGTTTTAGAAAAAGCGATCACTTCTCTTATATTGGATTCTCCAGCATATAACATTGCTAAACGGTCAATACCAGGAGCAGCGCCTCCGTGAGGCGGAGCCCCAAATTCTAACGCCTCTAAAAGATGGCCAAACTGCTGACGAGCCTTTTCAAGATTAAGTCCAATTAATCCCATTATTTTTTCCTGAAGCTGACGCTGATTAATCCGAATACTGCCGCTGCAAATTTCATAGCCGTTGCAAACAAGGTCAAATTGGGTACTGATTATTTTTCCAGGGTCAGTATCCAATAAATTTTTATAGCCAGGTTTTGGCATTACAAACATATGATGCACCGGATCCCAGCGATTTTCCTCTTTTTTCCATTCAACCAACGGAAAATCAATAATCCAAGCAAACGCTAAAACATTAGGGTCTTTCGGGCCAGACCGGATATCAGGTTTGTCTGTTCCGTATTTGGCCATTGTTTCGCGATAAGTCAACCGCGGCAAAGGTTCGACTAATAATTTTTTTTCAGTCATCGGTTCAAGATATTTTGTTAATTTAATAATGCCTTCTTCTAAAATATTCATCACATCATCGCGTTCCACAAAGGACATCTCAAAATCCCACTGAGTATGTTCGGGTTGTCTATCTGCCCGCGGGTCTTCATCGCGAATCGCCCGAGCAATTTGGAAATATTTTTCCATCCCGGCAATCATTAATAATTCTTTATATTGCTGAGGCGACTGGGGTAATGCATAAAACTTACCAGGGTGAAGACGAGAAGGCACGATGTAATCCCGAGCTCCCTCAGGAGTGGTTTTGGTAAAAAGCGGAGTTTCTATTTCCATAAATCCTTTTTCGTCCATAAAATCGCGGATAAATTTTATAAGTTTATGCCGTAAAATTAAATTTTTCTTTGCTCGCGACCTCCGCAAATCCAAATATCTATATTTCATTCTTACTTCTTCTTTAATTTCATAACCATCAGTTGAGATATCAAAAGGCAGGGTTTTTGATTCATTAAGTATCTCCACTTTTTTTGCGACAATCTCTATCTCGCCATTAAAAACTTTAATATTTATTTGTTTTTCTTGTCTTTTTTTAATTTCGCCAACAACCTTTAAAACATATTCTGGTCGCAACTTTTTAATGGCTTCGGCTGATTGTTCGTCCATTTCTTTGGAAATCAAAACCACCTGAATATTGGCGGTAATATCGCGCAAATCAATAAACGAAATATTGCCCATATCGCGCCTTGTATTAACCCAGCCAAAAATTTCCACCTCGCAACCAATTTTTTTATTTAAATCGCTTATTTGAATTCTCATAAAATTAGTATAATGCATTTTTAATTTTTTGCAAAAAATAATCAAATAAAAAGCGGCTTGGTTTTACCTGCGGATGATGAGATACATTGGTAACAGTCAAGCGCAAAAATTTGAGAATATTGGAATATTGTGTTAGAATAAATAATAATATGCAAGCAATATTGTCGCGAAATGTAATATTGGAAAAGTTTAAGCCTTTGGCGATTAGAAATGTTATAAATAAAGAGCCATTAACTAATGGAGGTTTTCGCATATATAAAAGCGTCAAAGAAACAGAAGAAATACTTGTTGAATTGCCCAAAAATAAAGAAGTAAAAGATATTGTTATTATTGAGGGACAGGGAATTGGTCGGGAATTAGTTCCGATCGGATTAGAGATTTTGAAATTGATAAATGAAATGTTTGGTTTGAAGCTAAATTTTTTAACAGAAAAAGAATATCCTTTTCTTGATGTTGATAAATGGGAAGAAATTGGAGAAACACAAAATAGACTAATTCCGCAAGAAGTGATTAATTTGATTTTAGAATGCGGCGCTGTTTTAAAAGGACCCACTCGAACGCCTTCCGGCGCGAGAAGCAGACAGAGTTATAATGTGGGTTTGAGACAAGAGCTTGATTTATTCGCCAACCCAAGGATTGCAAAATATATTGGGTATGGAAGAGAGGAAATTGATTTAACTATTGTAAGAGAAAATACTGAAGGATTGTATTGCGGATTAGGTCAGATGTTTGGACAAGATTCAGCGATAAATATAAGAGTGATTACTCAAGAGACGTCTGAAAGAATAGTAAAATATGGCTTTGAACTTGCTGTTTTAAATAATCAAGACACAATAATTGTCGCGGAAAAACCAAATATATTAAAAGAAACAGGAGCAGTGTTTTTGAATAGCGCGAAAGAGGTTGCGAAGTTTTATCCAAACATAAGATTGCAAGAAAAGATTATTGATAATTTAGGAGATGAAATAGCAAGCGGGAAAATAAAAAAAGGAATAATTGTGACCACAAACTTGTTTGGAGATATTATGTCTGATGTCGCGGCAGGGCTTGTTGGCGGCGAAGGAGTGGCGCCCGGAGCGAATATCGGCTGGAAATGCGGGGTTTTTGAAACTCTTGCCGGAACAGCGGATAATTTAGTTGGAACAAACACTGTAAATCCTATTGCCATAATTTTTGCCGCTAGCCAGCTTCTTGAATATATCGGAAGACCTGATTTGGCAAAAAAGATTTATTTTGCTATGGAGGAAGTAATTAAACAAGAATGTTCCACACCTGATTTGGGCGGAAAAGCGACAACTCAAGAAGTTAAAAAAGAGATATTTGGGAAGTTCAACTTCCTTAAATAAAAAATATGGCGCTTATTAAATTACAAAACCATTTAAAATTAAAAACACCAAATACTCGCGGAATGAATGTAAGCGAAAAAATAATTTCTTCGCATCTTAAAGAAGGGAAGATGGTAAAAAATAGCGAGATAGGAATAAAAATAGATCAAACGCTTACTCAAGACGCCACTGGCACAATGGCTTATCTTTTTCTTGAAGCAATGGGGATTAAGCGAATAAAAACAATGTCTGTGAGTTATATTGACCACAATACTCTTCAATTGGATTTTATGAATCCAGATGACCATATTTTTCTTCAAACAGCTGCCGCGAAATTTGGAGCCATTCTTTCAAAAGCCGGGAATGGAATATGTCATCAGGTTCATTTGGAAAGTTTTGGCGCGCCCGGTGCCACGCTTCTTGGCTCGGATTCGCATACTCCTACTATTGGCGGACTGGGCGCGCTTGGTATTGGCGCAGGCGGACTTGATTGCGCACTGGCAATGGCGGGAAAGCCGTATTATCTAAAAATGCCGGAAATAGTTGGAATTGAATTAAAAGGCAATTTTCAAAAATGGGTAAGCGCTAAGGATGTTATTCTTGAAATACTTCGGGCATTAACAGTAAATGGAGGCGTTGAAAAGATGTTTGAGTATTTTGGCGAAGCGATTGTCAATCTTTCTGTTCCCGAGAGAGCGACTATTACTAATATGGGAGCTGAACTTGGCGCTACTTCCTCTATTTTTCCTTCTGATATTTCCTGTCATTGTTTTCTTTCTTCCATGGGGAGAGGCAAAGTATATAAAGAAATAAAAGCAGATACAAACTCCGGTTATGATGCTGTTTATCAAATTAATCTTGATGAATTAGAACCATTGATAGCGCTGCCGCATTCGCCTGACAATGTAAAAAAAGTAAAACAAGTACAGGGACAAAAAATAGATCAGGTCGTGATAGGAAGCTGTACAAATTCATCTTATAGAGATATGTTGACAGTCGCTAAAGTGTTAAAAAACAGAAAAACGCATCCTGATGTTGAACTTATTATTCTCCCGGGAAGTAGAAAAACCCTTCAAGCGCTTGAGAGAGCGGGAGCGATTAGAGATATGATAGAAGCTGGCGCGAGAATATTTGAACCAACCTGCGGACCTTGTATAGGAATGGGCGGCGCGCCATGTTCAAAAGGAGTTTCATTAAGAACCACAAATAGAAATTTTAAAGCAAGGAGCGGAACAAAGGATGCGGAAATTTTTCTGGCAAGTCCGGAAACCGCGGTTGTCTCCGCTATTGCCGGAAAAATAACCGACCCTAGAGAATTTGACGATGTTCCAAAAATAAGCAAGCTTACAAGGTTTCATTTTTCATTTAATTCTCTTATTATAAATCCTTTAAAAAATAAACAAGGAATAAAAATAATTAAAGGACCAAACATCGCGGCCTTGCCACGGAAAGGTTCGCTCCCTTCTTATTTAAGCGGCAAGGTTCTTATTAAAGTTGGCGACAATATAACTACAGACGACATTATGCCTGCCGGGAAATATCTGCCTTTAAGAAGCAATGTGCCTAAATACGCGGAGCATGTGTTTGAATCTATTGACGCGTTGTTTTCGCAACGCGCCTTGAAAGAAAAAGGAGGTTTTATTCTTGGAGGCAGAAACTACGGGCAAGGATCAAGCAGGGAGCACGCGGCTTTGTGTCCAATGTATTTGGGAGTAAAAGCTGTTTTAGCGATTTCTTTCGCAAGAATACATAAAGCCAATCTTATTAATTTTGGAATTATTCCAATTGAAATCAGCGAACAAGATTATAAAAAGTTAAAACAAGAAGATTTTTTGGAAATACCAGCGATAAAAAAGACGCTTGAAAAGGAACAAAAAGAAATTATCATCAAAACAGACAAAACTAAAATTACAGGAAATTTTGAATTAAATAAAAGAGATATTAAAATTTTGTTGGCTGGCGGCAGTCTTAATCTTATATGAAAAATTTAATTTATAAAGCCTTGAATTTGGCTCAATTAAAAGGCGCGGAATACGCTGACATAAGAATTGTTAGTAAAAAAAGAGAAAGCATT
>PFMI01000007.1:3566-8398 GCA_002785165.1 bacterium (Candidatus Gribaldobacteria) CG_4_10_14_0_8_um_filter_33_9 | reverse complement strand
AAATAATTTTTTTATAAAAGTAAAGTATTTCTCTGGTTTTAAAATGAGATTATTTTGTTCTTGTTTAAAGATTTTAAACAAATTAAAATTACACAATTTTCAACAACCTAAGGAGGCGCTTGGACTGGAAAATTGCCTTCTCCACATAAGAGCGGTAGCTGTTTTGATGAAACAATTTGTTATTTTCCAAAACATATACGTCAGTCAAATTAATCTGCTCTAAGAAATAGCGATCATGGGAAATCACAACCACAGTTCCAGAATAATTTGACAGCACTTCTCTAAGGGCTTCATTGACTTCAATGTCAAGGTGGTTAGTGGGCTCATCAAGTAAAAGAATATTGGCTGAAATGGCGACAAAAAAAGCTAATACAAGTCGCGCACAGCATCCAGGACTTAATTCTTGGATTGGTCTTTTAAGCTCCCTATCTTCAAAAAAAAACTTACTAAGCAGGTTGTAAATCGCCTGTTCTGACAGCTTGGTTTTTTCACTTAAAAATTGAAGAGGAGTTTGTTTTAAAACCAAATTTTCATGCCCTTGCATCAAGTTCCCAATGATTAGCGAAGGACCAATGGCAATCTCTCCGTCAAGTGGTTTAATGTCGCCAGCGATAGTTTTTAGAAGTGTTGATTTGCCCGCGCCGTTTTGTCCAAATATGCCAACTCTGCTTGCATAAGGAATTTCCAAGTTGATTGGTCCAATTCTAAAACCGTCTTTATAACCAGCAACAACATTCTTCAAAACAATAGAATGTTTTCCCTCGCTTTTCTGCGGTCGTAAAGAAATAGACAAGGGTGGTCTTTCTTTTGGCTTTTCAACAATATCCATCTGCTTAATTCTTTTCTCAATGGATTTAGCATTTTTTGCTGATTTTCCCGCTCGGTCGCGTCTCATTCCCCTACAATATTTGTCTTTATCAGAAACAGTTTGTTTAGCTCCGCGCATCGCCCATGACTTTTTGGAACTGATGCTTTTCCTTAATCTTTCCAATTCTTCCTGTTGAAAATGGTAAAGCTCTTTTTGACGTCGGATTTCTTTCATTTTGATTTCCAGATAATCGCTGTATCCTCCGGCATAGACGGAAAATTCATGCGTTTCTTTATTCAACTCAAAAACCTTTGAAACAACTTTATCCAAAAATTTTTGGTCATGAGAAACAATTAAGCAAGCCGCCCTGGAATTGATGAGAAATTCCTCTAACCAGATTAATGCCGGCAAATCCAAATTGTTTGTCGGCTCATCTAAAAGCAGGACATCTACTCCTTTGAGCAAAATACCTGTTAGCAATATTTTGCTTTTTTGACCACCGCTTAAAAAGTTTATTCTTTTATTAAGCGGAACATCGCGCAAACCAAAACCCGTGAGAATGGTTTTCATCTTGTGGTTAAAAGAGCAGTCCTCAACATCATTAATGCCAACAAACTTTTTCAAAAAGTTTTCAATGGTTTCTTCTCTGACCAATCCTATTTCTTGCGGCAGATAACCAACAGAAACACTGGACGCAATTTCAATTTTTCCATCATCCGGCTCTTCTATCCCAGCGATAATTTTTAGAAGTGTTGATTTGCCCGCGCCGTTAGACCCGATTAAAGCAACTTTCTGCCCTGAACCCAAAAAACAAGTTACCCCAGAAAGCGTTGTCAACGAACCATAACTTTTGCTAATTTCTTTTATTCTTATCATAATATCCTCCGTATTTTCTTTCTTCTCTGCAATTATAATGTAGACCAATGCCTCGCATATTTTGCAAAGAACTTTTATACCTTAATATACTCTCTTTTAAACAACTTTGTCAATGTGTTCTTAAAGGAAAATTATCAAAACTCCAGGCGTTAGTTTTTTAAAACTCTAACATTAGTTCCATCGGAAACCATTTTAATATCTCCGTCCTGATCGGTTCTTAAAACTTTTGCTCCAATTTTTTGGAGCTTCTCTAAAACCTCTTGGTGAGGAAAATGATAAGGATTATTTTTACTGCAGGATATTATTGCAAAATCAGGATTTACTTGTTTTAAAAATCCTTCAAAATTTGCGTTCTTACTTCCGTGATGAGCCACTTTCAAAATTTGAGCGGTTAAATTCGTGTTTTCTTCTAAAATATGTTTTTCTGTCTTTTGATCAATATCGCCTAAAAATAAAAAACTATTTTTGCCAAAAAAAAGTTTGGAAACAACAGATGTTTTATTGACGTTTTGTTTAAAAATTTCCTGCTCTAAATCATTAAAAGGATAGAGAATATAGAACACAGCGTCAGACGCTTTTATTCGCTGTCCTTTTTGAGCAATAACAATATTCGTATTGTTTTTTTCTTTTTCTTTTGTTAAATTTTTTTCCCAATCCTTAAAGGTTTGGGTTTCTTTTTTTTCTCCGTTCCATAAAATATTTTTTATATTATAATTTTGCAAAACATAATTTAGTCCGGAAAGATGGTCGGCGTCAGGATGAGTTAAAATTATCAAATCAATTGTCCTGTCCCAAAAAGGAATATTTTTATTTAATTTTTCTAAAACCTTTTTACCTGGTCCGCCATCAATCAAAATCTGATGTCCTTGAGAAGTCTCAATAAAAATAGCGTCTCCTTGTCCAACATCAAAAAAAATAACATTAATAAGTCCTTTGGAAAAATCAAAAATTTCTTTCCAAATAAAAAAATTAGACAAAATCAACAAAAAAATTAGAACCAAAAAAAATTGTTTTTTCCATTTCATAAATTTATATTGCCTTGTTTAAATCTAAAATCAACTGGTTTTAAACGCAAATGTTTTAAACGCGTGCATTTGTCGATTCATTATTTTGAGTTTTTTAATGTTTGGAGGCCCGACCTCCAAACATTAAAAAGGGCATTGTTTTATTTGAAAATTTCTCTTGGGATAATTGCTTTTTTAATATTTTAATATAAAATTAAATTAATAACAGCGGGGTGGAGAAGTAGTATCTTGTCAGGCTCATAACCTGAAGACCCAGGTGCAATTCCTGGCCCCGCAACATAAAATTAATAAATCCGCCGGTGTAGCTCAGTGGCCAGAGCGGACGTTTCATAAGCGTTAGGTCACAGGTTCAATTCCTGTCACCGGCACTACATGCGGGCGTAGCTTAGCGGTTTAAAGCGCCTCCCTGTCACGGAGGAGATCGTGGGTTCAAATCCCATCGCCCGCGCATAAATTTTCGTTATCACAAAAATTTGAGTAAAGTGTTAAATTACAAAATTTTTAAATCAATTAAAAACCTTTCGAAAATTTCAAAAACCTCTTGAGCTTGTTTTTTACTCATTGGATTATCAGGATTTTGAATAATATCTTCGCAAATTTTCCGGGCGCGAAAAACTTCCTCCGTCTCTTGTCGCCCCATTTTTTTTATGGACTTATCTAAAATATCTAAAGCCTCTAACAAATAAATTTTCCATTGCGTTTCAATGTTGCTTTTTTCTAAATTCTTTTTGATTTTATTCCATTTTTTATTTGCTATTTTTTTAGAATCTAAAAAAATAGCAAATAAAAAATTTCTAATAAATTTTATAAAATGCCATTCCAAATAATCGCTTTTAAAAAGAAAATAAATAATACTTAAAAAGAAAAAAATAAAAATAAGAAAAAAAATTATTTGTGATGGAAAAAGGTTCTCTTGCAATTGAGGAGATA
Organism: bacterium (Candidatus Gribaldobacteria) CG_4_10_14_0_8_um_filter_33_9; assembly: GCA_002785165.1. Taxonomy (GTDB): domain Bacteria; phylum Patescibacteriota; class Minisyncoccia; order Minisyncoccales; family CG1-02-41-26; genus PFMI01. The sequence goes on along the minus strand of PFMI01000007.1, from coordinate 4,759 downwards.
TTAAATAATCAAGAATTTTTTTAATTTCCTGACCAAGCTCGCTGTATTCCGATGTTCCCGGAGAATAAATTTCTAATGGAGTTTGCATATTTATATATTTATATTTTTTTCAAGATAATTTGCGAAATTTAAAATTTTTTTTTCTTGGAAAGGTTTTCCAATAATCTGAAGACCAACAGGCAATCCTTGCGTTTTTCCTATTGGCAAGGAAAGCGCTGGAATTCCCGCTAAACTAACGGGCACGGTAAAAATATCAGACAAATACATTTGTAAAAGGTCTTTCGTTTTCTCCCCTAATTTGAAAGCAGGAGTAGGAGAAGTTGGGGTAAGAACAAAATCAATTTTTTCAAATGCCTTATCAAAATCCTGCTTGATTAAAGTCCTTACTTTCTGCGCCTTTAAATAATATGCTTCATAATAACCAGTTGATAAAGCATAAGTTCCAAGCATAATCCTTCTTTTCACTTCTGTCCCAAATCCCTGTCCCCTGTTTTCCAAATAAACTTCTGTTAAATTTTGGATTTGAGATTTGATTTGAGATTTACAACCGTATCTTATTCCGTCATATCTCGCCAAATTAGCGCTGGCTTCTGAAGTACAAATAATATAATAACATGCCAAAGCGTATTTGCTATGTGGCAAACTAATTTTTTCAATTTTAACTCCAAGCGCTTCTATTTTTTTAATGGCATTTTTTATTATCTTTTCAACTTCTATCTCCATGCCTTCAATAAAATATTCTTTTGGAATACCAATTTTAACAGATTTTAGATTTAAAATTTTAGATTTAAAATTTGGTTCAGCCGAAGTAGAATCTAATTCATCTTTTCCTTTTATTGCTTCAAAAATAATCTTTGCGTCTTCTGCTGTTTTGGCAAACAAGCCTATTTGGTCAAGAGATGAAGCAAAAGAAATTAAGCCATATCGCGAAACCGCGCCATAAGTTGGTTTTAAACCGACTACGCCACAAAAACTGGCTGGTTGTCTAATAGAGCCGCCAGTGTCAGATCCCAAAGCATAACAGCAATCATCAGCTGCCACCGCGGCGGCCGACCCGCCAGAAGTTCCGCCGGGCACTCGCGATAAATCATGAGGATTTTTAGTCGGGAAAAAACCAGAATTTTCCGTTGAAGAACCCATAGCAAATTCATCCATATTTGTTTTTCCTAAAAAAATCGCGCCTGCGTCACGGA
>PFMI01000007.1:0-3523 GCA_002785165.1 bacterium (Candidatus Gribaldobacteria) CG_4_10_14_0_8_um_filter_33_9 | reverse complement strand
CAAAATTTTTGACCCGGCTGTACAAGGTAAATCCGCGATTAAAATATTATCTTTTACTGCCATAGGAATGCCCAATAATTCATTTGTTTCGCCTTTAGCTCTGCGTTCATCAGCTTTTTTTGCTTGACTTAATGCTGTTTCTTCGAAAACGCTTAAATACGCATTTATTTTATTGTCATTTTTTTTAATTTGTTTTAAACACGCATTAGTCAATTCAACCGAGCTTATTTCTCTTTTATCTAATTTTTCAGCGGCTTGTTTTATTGTAAGCTGATTTAGCTCTTGACTTTTTAACATATACTTGATAGTATAATTTATTAGTCATAAAATCAACGATCTCGTAGAAGTCCCCGCCCTTATGGGCGGGGACTTCTCATTAAATTAAAATTGCACGGGTGCAACCCGTGCAATTTTAACCCGTGACATAAGTTTTTATATAGGTCTGGCCCATAATCTTTTTATTTTTCTTTTAAAAATATAGCGATGTCGTAAGCGTCATTTTTTCCGGTTCCATCGCCTGTGTCTGGATAATCTTTATTGGTGCAACAGGAAGGTCTTTCTTCGACAGGACAATAAGGCGACTCGCAACTCGCGTATAAAGCAGCATACCAACCATCAGCGCAACCGCAAGGATTTTGAACTCTAGCATAACGATAAACACAGGTTCTGCCATGGATAATACTCCCCTTCTTCTCTTTTGGTATAATATTCAAAAATCCCGTATCAATTAAAGGCTTTATAAAATCCTCTGTTTCCCCTAATATCTTATTGCCAGCATCCCAATTAACGCCATAAAAAGAACAATCATTGTCTGCGCTTGTCGGGAAAAAACCATAAGATGTATAGTAAAGAAGCAAGGACTGGGAAATTTGCTGAATATCTTGCAATCTTGCGCTATCTCTGGCCTTAGCCATTGCCTGAAATGAACTCGTTAATATCACTCCCGCCAAAAGTCCAATAATGGCTATTACCAAAAGAAGTTCGCCCAAAGTAAATGCTTTTAAAAATAATCTTTTTTTCATTTTTGAAATTTTTTTTCGCTAAAATATTTAAAAAAACAAAAACTTTTTTTTAAAAAAATCATAGTTTAATTATTTTTCTAATTTCCTCAACAATTTCAGGATTACGCAAAGTAGACAAGTCGCCCAACTCTTCTTTAACAAGCAATTTTTTCAAAATCCGTCTCATAATTTTACCTGAACGGGTTTTTGGCAAATCCTTAATTATGTAAATTTCTTTTGGCAAAGCAATAGGACCAATTTCTTTTTTAATTTGGGCGATAACTTCTTTCTTGATTTCGTCATGCGTTTTTTCCCCGCGATAAACAACAAAAACCACTGGCGCCTCGCCTTTAATTTCGTCTGGGATTCCTATTGCCGCTGATTCAATAATCTCCGAATGTAAATTAATAGCCGCCTCCAATTCTCCAGTGGTCAATCTGTGCCCCGCCACCTTTATTACATCATCTACTCTGCCAATAATTCTAATTAATCCCTGTTCGTTTTTATGAGCGACGTCAGAGGTGAAGTAAACATTTTTTTTAGTTTGACTCCAATAAGTCTCTAAATATTTTTGAGGGTTTTTATAAATCCCGCGAAACATTCCAGGAGAAAATGGCGGCAAAATAACTAAATTATTTTCCAGAATATCAATTTTCACTCCGGGAAACGGCAATCCCGTAAATGCAGGTTTAAAAGGACCGATTCCAGGTAAAGAAGTAATTAAAATCCCTCCTGTTTCTGTTTGCCACCATGTATCAACAATTGGACATCTTTCTTTCCCAACTTCTCTAAAATACCAAAGCCATGCCGATTCATCAATCGGTTCGCCCACAGAACCTAAAAGTCGTAAAGTCGCGAATTTATATTTCTTAATAACATCTGCGCCGTACTTTTCAAACATTCGGATCGCGGTTGGCGCGGTATAAAAAATCGTAATTTTATGTTTTTCAATTATTTGCGCCCATCTATCTGGTTCAGGCCAATCAGGAGCGCCTTCAAACATTAAAGTGGTAATTCCATTGAGTAAAGGCGAATATATGGTGTATGTGTGTCCAGTCACCCAACCCGGGTCAGACGTACACCAAAAAATATCATTTTTATGAAAATCAAAAATCCATTTTCCTGTCCAATATGTCTGGATAGTATAACCGCCGCACGTATGCATCACCTGTTTTGGACTACCAGTAGAGCCGCTAGTTGCCAATAAAAACAATAAATCTTCTGAATCCATTATTTTTGCCTCGCATTGTTCGCTCTCATTTCTAATTAAATCTTCATACCAAACATCTTTTTCTGAATTCCAGTTTATTTCATTTTCAGCCCTTTTGACAACAATAACTTTTTCTATTTTTGTTTCTTTAATTCCTTCATCAGCATTTTGTTTTAAATTAACAATTTGCCCTCTGCGATAATAACCATCAGCAGTTATTAAAATCTTTGCTTCATTGGTTACCAGCCGCGCCTTCAGCGCGGCTGAAGAAAAAGCGGAAAAAACTACCGCGTGAACAACGCCGATTCTGGCACAAGCCAAAATGCTAATTATTGCTTCTGAAATCATTGGCAAATAAATTCCAACTCTATCCCCTTTTTTTACTCCTAATTTTTTTAAACCATTAGCGAGACAACAAACTTTTTTAAAAAGTTCTTCATAAGTTAAAATTTTTACACTTTGTTCAATCGGTTCTGGTTCCCAAATTAAAGCGGCTTTATTTTTAATATTTTCCCAACCCTGCAAATTTTTTTCAAAAATATTTGAAGTGATATTTATTTTTCCATTAACAAACCATTGAAAGTACGGTGGCTGATGCACAAACGGCTTTTCCCACTTTTCAAACCAAAAAAGCTGGGCTGCCAAATTTTCCCAAAATTTTACCGGGTCTTTTTCCGCTTCTTTATAAATCTTGGCATTCTTTACCCACGCTTTTTTTTGAAATTCTTTAGTCGGAAAATATAATTCTCCTTCCTTAATCATAAATCATAAATTAAATTAAAATTTTAACACAATAACATCCTTATATGGTGTCCAACGCCCTCAAATAGGACACTCAACTTTTTGCTAAAACCCTTTAGACAAAGTGTTTTTTTGTTTCTAATAGTATATCACAAGGATATTGATATTTGAATTGTTTATTTTCTTCCATAATCTCATAAGGAGTTTTGAAATTCAAACATTTTCTTGGTCTGTTATTAAATTTATCCTGAATCTCTTTGATAAATTCATCGCTTAATTTTGAAATATCAGTTCTTTTTGGAATATATCTTCTAATAAGTTTATTGATGTTTTCAACACCGCCCTTTTCCCGCGAGTGGTAAGATGCGGATGATGAGATACATTGGCAACACTTCCAAATTGCCGAAATTTGGTAAAATGGAAAAATCAAAAAATGAAAATAAAAAATATCTTCTGTTACAAAAACTCACGATCGTAGCTTTTTGTATCATCAAACTCTGCAATCTCTGCGTTACAAAAACTCACGATCGTAGCTTTTTGTTTGTGCTGAGTTTGATAACACATGTTTAAC
>PFMI01000028.1:5705-9148 GCA_002785165.1 bacterium (Candidatus Gribaldobacteria) CG_4_10_14_0_8_um_filter_33_9 | reverse complement strand
TTCTTTTAATTCTTTAGCTAATATTTTTTTATCTATTTTATTTAAACTATCCAAATCTAAATCTTCTGAAAGTCTGTTTAGCCCATAACAAAATCTTAAACAAGAACCGCCGGTAAAAATCAAGTCCTGATATTTTTTTTGATTATAAAGAAATTCCAAAATAAAAAGCTGAAGATATTCTTTGAGATAATTTTTTATAACCTCGTTGGTTAACCCTTTATTTTTTAATTCTTGAGTTTTTCTTTCTAATCCTTGTATTAACATATATTTTCGTAGAAGTTAAGCATTTTTTTATCTTTTGATAAATCAATGTATTTTTTTAATTCTTTTAAATCTTTTTTTGTTATTTCATCTAAATTTAATCTCATTTCTTCAATTTCTTCTTGAGAAAATTCTTGAAAATTATCTTTTTTAAGATAAATAAAATCAAAAAGCGCCTTAGCTCGAGTGGCCATCAAAATTTTGTTTCCTCTAAAATTAATCTCTCGGAAACCTAAAAATAATTCTTTTTTAATATTATAATAACGAAAAGCGGCTAAAAAATTTTCGTAATTTCGGGTGCTTTTGATGGTTACTGAAGTTAAACTATAAATAGCTTCGGTTAAAATATTATTTTTTTGCAAAACATATTCTCCAGACAAATAAGATGGGAAAACCAATTTGTTAGCTATAAATTCTTGATATAAGGTGGGTTCTTTTTCTTTGAGAAAATATTTTCCAAGAACATATAGACCATTTTTTAGTTTTTTAATTAACCCTTTTTTGAGCCAATTTTGGATATTTTTATCAAAAGAAAAATCGCTGTTATTTTGAAACAGCTTTAAATTTGCCTTAGTAAAATAAGGCAATTCTTCAAATTTTTTTAAAATTTCTTCTTTCATGTTTATCCCGCATTTTTTCAGAACACCCCCTGCCTTTTTTATAAACAAAAGATAAAGGTTTATTCTGGATTTAGGTATTTTTACCACCTATTTCCAAAATAGCATAAATTAGGAAATTTGCAAAATCAATAGAATCAATAAAAAGAATTAATAAAACAAAGACAAAAACACAAAAATATCTTTACCCCGGTCATTAGCAAATTTTAATTAAATTTTGCGATTTCCTCAAGCGCAAAATCCGTGTCAAACAATTTACATTATGACCAATGACCACCTGATTTTTATTAAAAAGACCAGAGCAAGTCTTTAAACTGCTCTTTTTTTTTGATAAATTTACTGGAATGAGTTATGAAAATAGGAAAATCGGGACGTTTCTGAATTTTTACGGATGTGATACAATAGGCGCAAGGAAATATTTTATGGAACCATTAGCGTCAAAAATTAGACCTAAAATATTGGAAGAATTCGTTGGCCAGGAACACTTGGTTGGTGAAGGGAAACCTTTAAAAATTGCTATAAAACATAAGCATTTGTTTTCTTTTATTTTGTGGGGACCTCCTGGAAGCGGGAAAACGACTTTGGCTAAAATATACGCAAATAGTTTGAACGCAAAAATTTATGAATTGTCAGCGGTTTCAGCGGGGAAAGCGGATATCAGGAACATATTAAACGAGAACTCACAAGGGATTTCTAAAGTTTTATTTTTAGACGAAATACATCGCTTTAACAAAGTCCAGCAGGATTTTTTGCTTCCTTATGTTGAAAGAGGGGAGCTTGTTTTAATCGGAGCCACTACCGAGAATCCGAGCTTTGAAATAATACCAGCCCTGCTTTCTAGATGCCGGATTTTTGTTTTAAACGAACTTTCCGAAGATAATATAAAAGCCATTATCAAAAGAACCGGGCTGAAAATGGATAAAAAAGCAAAAAATTGGTTGATTAATATGGCTAATGGCGACGCCAGGCAGGCAATCGCTATATTGGAAAACACGAACAAACTTTATAAAAAAATCACGAAAGAAAATTTAATAAACGCGCTCCAATCAAAGTTTTTAAGATATGACAAAGCAGGGGAGGAACATTATAATACGATTTCCGCTTTTATTAAAAGCATGAGAGCGAGCCAGTCGGACGCGGCTTTATATTATTTAGCGCGAATGATTGATGCTGGCGAAGACCCAAAATTTATAGCGCGGAGAATGGTTATTTTCGCTTCCGAAGACATCGGCTCTGCTGTTCCCACGGCTTTGGTGGTGGCTAATGATGTTTTTAGGGCAGTGGAAATAATCGGCTTGCCTGAATGCGGTATTAATTTGGCAACTGGAGTGGTTTATTTATGTCAATGTAAAAAAGACAGGAGCGCTTATGAGGCTTATATAAAAGCCATGGAGGATGTAAAAAAATACGGAAATTTATCCATACCTTTGCGTTTGCGAAATCCGGAAACAAAACTAATGAAGAACTTAAATTATGGCAAAGGATACGAAAAATATTCCCAAGAATCTTTTTTGCCCGACAAATTGAAAGGGAAAAAATATTTTATTCTCTAAGGAAGTTCAACTTCCCAAATTGTTTAGCCGAAGCCGATAGGTTAATTGCCATAGCGATACTGGATTTTTTTCCCCTGCCTATAGTCAATAACCATTTGGCCAACTATTTTTAAAAGAGCGTCTTTTTCTCCTGTTTTTGGATTTAAACAAAATTCACTTTTGTAAAAGTCGAATTTTTTGATAAAATAAAATTATAAAATAAATAAACCAATGCTTTTAAATTTAACAAAATTAAATGAAGAACAAAAAGAAGCTGTAGTTCATGACCAAGGACCGCTTTTGATTGTGGCTGGCGCTGGCACGGGAAAAACCACGGTAATTTCGCAAAAAATTATTTATTTAATTGAAAAAGGGTTAGCGAGTCCGGAAGAGGTTTTAGCCCTGACTTTTACGGATAAAGCCGCAAGCGAAATGGAAGAAAGAGTGGACAATCTTTTACCATTGGGTTATTCGGACTTGTGGATTTCTACTTTTCATTCTTTTTGTGAAAGGATTTTAAAAGATCATGCCTTAGACATCGGTTTGCCAACAGATTTTAAGGTTTTAAACCAAACAGGGACATGGCTTTTATTCCGTCAAAACATAGATAAATTAATTCTTGATTATTACAAACCATTGGGAAATCCGACAAGGTTTATTCAAGCATTGGTTTCTCATTTTTCTCATTGCAAAGATCAAGGAATTTATCCCGAGGATTATCTTAAATATAGCGAAAAAATAAAAACAAGAGACGACGCGCCAGAAAAAGACGAAACACAAAGAATTGTTGAAATAGCCAATGCTTATCATATTTATCAGCGTCTACTTTTAGAAAATAGTTGTTTGGATTTTGGCGACCTAATAAATTATTGTTTAAAATTGTTTCAAAAAAGGCCGTTGATTTTAAAAAAATATAGAGAAAGGTTTAAATACATTTTAATAGATGAATTCCAAGACACAAACTGGGCGCAGTACGAGCTAATAAAGGTTTTAGCAAAACCGAAAAATAATTTGACCGTCTGCGCGGACGACG
>PFMI01000028.1:0-5644 GCA_002785165.1 bacterium (Candidatus Gribaldobacteria) CG_4_10_14_0_8_um_filter_33_9 | reverse complement strand
TTTCCCGCAAGCCAAACAAATTTCTTTAATAAAAAATTACCGCTCTCCCCAGAATATTCTTGATTTAGCGTATAAGTTTATAAAAGTAAATGATCCTGACCGGCTTGAATATGTAAATAAAATTAACAAAAAATTAATAGCGCAAAAAAAAGGAGCAGGCGCGGCAGAACATATTCACGCTCATACTTTAGACCAAGAAGTTTTAAAAACAATAAAGAAAATTCTGGAAATTTTAAAAAAAGACAAAAAGGCAAGTTACAATGATTTTGCCATTTTAATAAGAGCGAACGATGCGGCAAATCCATTTGTTAAAGCATTGGAAAGGACTGGTATTGCTTATCAATTTTTAGCTTGTCGCGGACTTTATTCTAAACCCTGTATTTTAGATATTATTGCTTATTTCAAACTTTTGGACAATTATCACGAAAGCCCGGCGGTCTACAGAATTTTAAACCTGTCATTTATAGAAATTCCATATGAAGACATAATAAAACTTACTCAATATAGCCACAAAAAAACAAAATCGCTTTACGAAACAATTCAAGAACTTGTTTTGGTTTCTGGAATTTCTCCTTCTGCTCAAGAAAAAATAACCTTTATTTTAGATCTTATAAAAAAGCATAGTTTAATGGCGCGAAAAAGCGCGGTTTCAGAATTGTTTGTTGGTTTTTTAGAGGATTCAGGTTATTTGAAATATTTAATTGAAAAAGACGACAAGGTTCAAATTGATTTACTAAACCTTTTTTATAAAAGAGTTAAAACATTTGAGCAAAGCGCGCTGGAGCCGACATTAAAAAATTTTATACAGGAAATAAATTTGGAGTTGGAATCCGGCGAGCAAGGAAAATTAGAATTTGACCTTGAACAAGGGCCGGAAACAGTGAAAATAATGACTATTCACGGAGCAAAAGGATTGGAATTTAAATATGTTTTTGTCGTTAATATGGTTGATAAAAGATTTCCGACCATTGCCAGAGGAGAACAAATTGAACTTCCCGCGGACTTAATCAAAGACATAAAGCCGACAGGCGATATTCACTTGCAAGAAGAGAGACGGCTTTGTTATGTAGCAATGACGCGGGCTAAAAAAGAACTTTATTTTACTTCGGCTGAAGATTACGGAGGAATGAGAAAAAAGAAAATATCAAGATTTTTAATTGAAATGGGATATAGGGATAAAACACAAAACACAAAACACAAAACACAAAACACAAATGAATTATTAGAAAAAAAATCTAAAATTTTAAATATAAAATCTAAAATTTCATTAAATTATCTGCCGGAGCATTTTTCGTATTCGCAATTAACAGCGTTTAATAAGTGTCCGTTGCAGTATAAATTTGCTTTTATTTTGAGAGTTCCCGTGAAAGGCAAAGCGGTTTTTTCATTTGGTAAAACAATGCACGCTGTTTTGTATGATTTCCTAAAAAATGTGCAAGAATGCAATGCGAGTCAGCAAGAAAATTTATTTGGTCTTGCCGCCCCGAAGGGGCGGCAAGACCAAATAAAAATAAATGATTTAATTCAAATTTACGAGAAAAAATGGATAGACGAGTGGTATGAAAATAAAATTCAAAAACATGAATATTATAAATTAGGCAAAAAAATAATAAAAAATTTTTATGAAGAATTTTTGGAAAATCCGCCAAAAATTTTAAGAATTAATAATGCCATTGCTTTGGAAATACCTTTTAATTTAAAAATAGGGAAGCGCGCGCTATACGGCGTGATTGACCGCATTGATGATTTAGAAGATGGAGTGGCGATTATTGATTATAAAACAGGAAAATTTAAAGAAAAATTAGAAACAGAAGACAAAGAACAATTATTGATTTATCAGATAGCAACGGAAGAAATTTTTAAAATAAAACCGAAAGAATTAGTTTATCATTATTTAAACGACAATAAAAAAGCATGTTTTATTGGAACGGAAAAAGAAAAAGAAAAATTGAAAGAAAAAATACTATCCGAGATAGAAGAAATAAAAACCAGCGATTTTAAACCAACGCCCGGCTGGCAATGCGCTTCCTGCGATTTCAAAAACATCTGCGATTCGGCTGAAAGATAAATTTTTAATTCTCCAAAAATAATATAAAAACATTTAAAGCGCGAGCCAGGACATATTTTACAAATTTTAAATTGTTTGTTATAATAAAAAAATATGAAAGTTAATCAAAAAATTGAGGAAATACTAACGCGTTCTGTAGCAGAAATTCTGCCCACAAAAGATAGTTTTCGTAAAGCGTTGAAATTAGGTAGACGACTTCGTATATACATAGGCACTGACGCGACTGGCACATCGCTTCATATCGGACATGCTACAAATTACATGATTTTAGAAAAGTTGCGCAGATTAGGACACGAGATAATTTTTCTTATTGGCGATTTTACCGCGCAAATTGGAGACCCAACAGATAAAAATGAATCGACTCGAAAACAACTTACGCGCGAACAAGTTATGTTAAATACTAAAACATGGATTGATCAAATAAAACCTGTGATTGATGTAGATAATAAAGATAATCCAATAAAAATACTTTACAATAATGATTGGTTGTCCACTCTCAGTTTTGAAGATGTTATAAATCTCGCTTCAAATTTTACCGTTCAACAAATGATAGAGCGGGATATGTTTCAAGCGCGCATACAAAGTAAGAAGCCATTATATTTGCACGAAATGTTTTATCCTTTAATGCAGGGGTACGATTCCGTGGTAATGGATGTTGATGTGGAAATGTGCGGTATGGATCAAAAATTCAACGCGCTTGCGGGACGCACGCTTTTGAAAAAACTCAAGAATAAGGAAAAATTTATATTTATTACAACCTTGCTCGAAAATCCAATAACAGGAAAAAAAATGATGTCTAAATCAATGGGTACGGGTGTATTTCTTGATTTTGACGCAGATAAAATGTATGGCTCGCTTATGGCTCAGCCAGATGAAAATATGAGACAGTTATTTATAGACTGTACTTGGTTAGATTTGAATGAAATTGATAAAATTCTCAAGATAGAGAATCCTCGCGACGCTAAAGCGAAATTAGCGCGGGAGATTGTCGCTATTTATCACGGAGTAAAAGCGGCGCTAAAAGCGGAGCAAGAGTTTGAAAAAGTTTTTAAAGAAAAAAAATTGCCGTCAAAAATACCTTTAATTAAAATTGTTGCAAAAAATTTTAATATTTTGGACTTATTAGTTAAAACAAAACTCGTGCCATCAAAAGCTGAAGCCAAACGGCTGATTTTGCAAAGAGCGATAAAAATTGACGGAGAGGTTCAAGAAAATTGGCAAAAAAAAATAAAAATAAAATCAGGAATGATAATGCAAACAGGCAAAAGAAAATTCATAAAATTTTAATTTTAATTATGAAAAAATTCAAATTTTTTATTATTGTTTTTTTAATCAGTCTTGCTTTTTGGGTAGGAATAAATATTTTTCAAAAAACGGTTGAAGATTTTTTTTATTCTAAAGCAATGAAAGAAATTCCTCCTTTGTCTTATACAGCGCAAATTTCGTTCCCTCTAGAATACAAAGTTCAAGAAGAACCGCAGATTTCAGCAGAAAGCGCTATTTTAGTTGAAATAAACAAACAAGGCGAAGAGCAAATGGTTTTCAAAAAAAACGAAAAAGAAAAAATGGCTATTGCCAGCTTAACCAAATTAATGACTGGTCTTGTCGCTTTAGAATTTTATCAGCCTAAATTAGAGACAAAAATTTCAGAAAAAGCTGTTTCCCAGCCCGAACAAACTGGATTTTTAAAAATAGGCGAGAGATTGAAAGTTGAGGATTTGCTTTACATCGCGCTTATTGAGTCGTCTAATGATGCCGCTTTTGCTTTGGCTGAAATTATAAAACAAGAATCTTTTGTTGATTTAATGAATTTAAAAGCAGAGGATATAGGATTAAAAGACACTCATTTTTTTAATTCCAATGGCATTGATGGCGGAGCATTTGATACAAATTATTCTACCGCAGAGGACTTAATAAAATTAGCAAAATATGTGTGGATAAAAAGGCCTTTGATTGTAGAAATTCTTTCAAACAAAAAATATTCCCTTTATCTGGAGAATGGCAGACTTCATCACATTATTTATAACACCAACACGCTTTTAGGAGAAAATCCGAAAATAATAAGCGGCAAGACAGGCTTTACTTCTAAAGCCGGCGAATGTTTACTTTTGTTTTTTAAGGGAGAAAAAGCAGAAAATTATTACATAGCCATTGTTCTTAATTCCCAAAACAGATTTGAGGATATGAAAAAACTTATTAAATATGCCATTTAAATTATGTTTTCTCCTTCAATTCAAAAACTTATTGAACTTTTTTCAAAATTTCCCACTATTGGACATCGCTCAGCCAGCCGATTTGTTTTTTATTTGATTGAGACCCCTCAAGAAAAAATTGAAGAACTTATAAAATCAATAAGCGTTTTAAAAGAAAAAATAAAGGTTTGTCCTTTGTGCTTTAGTTCTTTTGAACCAGAGAGAGAAGAAAAAATCTGTGGTTTTTGCGCCGACGAAAGCCGGGACAAAAGCGTTGTTTGTCTTGTGGAAAAAGAAGTGGATTTGGAAGCCATTGAAAAAACAAAACAATATAAAGGACTTTATTTTATTTTAGGGAAAAAAGAAATAATGGAACAAAGAGTTGAGATATTAATAGAAAGAATTAAAAAAAATGAACCAAAAATCAAAGAAATAATTTTGGCGTTAAATTCCACGGCTGGAGGAGAAAACACGTCTCTTTGGCTTCAGAGAAAGTTTAAAATTTTAACTTGCAATATAGTCCAATTGGGTCGGGGATTGCCTGTGAACGGAGAATTGGAATATGCGGACGAAGAAACATTGTCTGCCGCGCTTGAAGGCCGAAAATAAAATAAAGGCAAAAAAAAATTGAAAATTAGGTCTAATTAAGAATTTTCAATTTTTGTGATTTCTACTTTAATAAAAGGTTGGCGATGACCTTTTTTTACTTTGTAGTGTTTTTTTGCTTTGTGCTTGAAAATAATTATTTTTTTTCCTTTTCCCTGTTCTAAAACCTTGCCGTAAACTTTGGCTCCATTTAGCAAGGGAGCGCCAATCTCTAATTTCTTGTTTTTTTCCACAAGCAAAACCTGATCAAAAACAATCTCTTGATGCTCTTGATGCTCGGAATTAAGTTTCTCAATTTTTATTTTTTCACCGGGAGCAACAATGTATTGTTTCCCGCCTGTTTTGATCACTGCTAACATATAGTTTATTTTAACACTTTCTTCATATATTGCAATATGGTTAAATGTTTATCTCCTTCAGCAAGAGGTCTATCCCCAAATATGCCAATTGTGTATCCTAATTTTTCTCTAAATGCGGTCTCTGTGTGTCCTCCTTCCGCTCCTCGCCATTCAAATTTACTTAAATCAGGCAAACCTTTATTTTTGGCATTCCACCACTCTTGAAATTCGCTCACTTCCTGTTTTTTATAAAAATCCCAATTTTTATTGTCTCCAAACCATCCCCCAAAAATCCCTCTTGTTTGTTTATCTATTTCTTGACCTATATTTTCTACTTTCTGATTTAATAATAATTCAGCGGGTATTTTTGTTGGTGTTTTTGTTCCAGGTTCTGTTCCAGGTTCTGCTTCCGTTGTGCCTGTTCCAACTAGCACTTGTTT
>PFMI01000008.1:325-9390 GCA_002785165.1 bacterium (Candidatus Gribaldobacteria) CG_4_10_14_0_8_um_filter_33_9 | reverse complement strand
GGGAACCGTCCAAAGGAGGAATGGGAATTAAATTAAAAATAGCTAAAACTAAATTTATCCAAACAATATAATAAAAAACCATTATTAAATTTTCAACAAAAAGCGAATTATTTAAGGACAATAAAGGAAGAAATCTTATCAGCAATCCAAAAAAAACAGCAATAAAGATGTTGGCCAAGGGACCGGCAATTGCTGTTTTGACTTCTCCGTATTTTTTATCTCGAAATAAATATGGATTGATAGGCACGGGTTTTGCCCAGCCAAACATTATATTGCTGCGCGTTAAAAATAAAATAAAGGGCAAAATAACAGACCCCAAAGGATCCAAGTGCTTAAAAGGATTTAAGGTTAAACGCCCCGCTTCTTTGGTCGTGGGGTCTCCCAAATAATTTGCCATCCAACCATGCGCAATTTCGTGCAACACAATGGAAAAAATAAGAATTAAAATAATAATTAAAAAAAATAATTCCATAGAGATATTGAATTTTCTTATTTGTATGCTAACATTTTAACATATGTCTAAGGTTTGTACAATTTGCAATAAGGGGTCAAAACTTTTTGGAACGAGAAAAAAATTAAGAGCTGGCAAATATAATCCCACTGGCAAAAAAAGAAAATATCCAAATCTTCAAAAATTTCAAGTACCCGAGGATGTAAAACATAAAAATTATAAATCCTTTGCCAACAAAAAAATTTTATGTTGCGCCAAATGCATTAAACGGCTCTCAAAGGATAAAGGATAAATGAGATTGCGGGCTGTAGTATAACAGTAGTATTTGCCCTTGGGGTGGGTAAGACCCGGGCGCAACTCCCGGCAGCCCGACCATAATAAAATAAAACTCTCTATTTTATAAATTTTTTTAAAAAATCAAAAATTATTTTTGTCTCTTTTAATTTTAAAAAATGGGCAAACGCAAAGTAAGAAAAAAGAGCTGTTAAAGAAGCCAATATCAATTGCAGAAAAGGAGTAAAAACAAAAACATTTAAAACAAAATAACACAAGACAGTCATCAATAAACTGGCAATGAGAATTTTTTTAAAACAAGAAAAAATTTCAGAAAATTTTAAAAAATTTAACTTTTTTTTTATTTCTAAAATAAGCAAAAAGAATTGAAAAATCGCTGAAAAAGAAAGAGCTAAAGGCAAGGCAATAACGGAAATATCTTTAATATTGTTGATGTGTAAAAAAGAAATTATTGCGCTTTGAAAAAAATTAGAAAAACTTAAAAGCCAAACAAAAAAATAGCATAATATTATATTGAAAAGCATAGTAAAGAGCGCAATTTTAACGGGGGTTTTTGTGTTTTGGATAGAAAAAAAAACGCGAATTAAAAAAGGCATTAAGCAAGCGGCAAACAAAGAAAAAGAAAAGACCCCAAGCGAAGCTGCGATTAGTCGCGCTTGCGTTTGCTCAAAATGACTAACTTCCAAAATTGAAGCGCTAAAAATCAGATTAACTAATTGAGAACGAAAAAGAAAAATTAAAACACTTAAAGGAATAATTAGAAAAAGAATTTTAGAGAAAATTGCAAAAAAGATTTGAGAAAATTTTTCTTTGTTTTTTTCTATAAAAATTTGAGAGAACAAAGGAAAACTTGCCGTGGCAAAAGAAACGCCAATTAGTCCTACGGGGATATATTGTAAATTATTGGAAAAATTAAAAACACTAATAGCGCCAGCGGAGAGAGTGGAGGCAATAGCGGTAATAATAACTAAATTTAAATTATAAGCGATTGATCCAATGGTTCTGGGAATCATTAATTTTAAAAATTTTTTTAAAGAAAAAAAACAAGGTTTAAAATCAAAAGAAAAATAAGGCAAAAAACCGATTTTAGAAAGAGGAAAAATTTGAATTAAAAGATGTAAAAAAGCTCCCAAAATAACTCCCAATCCTAATCCCTGCAGTCCAAAAATAGGAGTGAGAAATAAGATGCCAAAAATGATGCCAAAATTGTAAAAAAGCGGCGCTAAAGCTACTGCCCAAAATAAATTAAAATACTGAAGAATACTGGAAAAAATAGAAGAAACTCCCAAGAGAACCGGACTTAAACACATTATTCTAGTCAAAATAACCATCAGCGCTTGTTGGTCCGCGGAAAAGCCGGGCGCGATAATACCGACAAATTGAGGGGCAAAAATAACCAAGAGCAAAGAAATTAAAATTAAAGCAATAAAAAAAATTGTAAAAATACTATTGAATAGAGCTCGGGCTTGTAAATGGCTTATTTTGAAATTTTCCGCGAAAACAGGCAGAAAAGCGGCAACAATACCTCCTGTGATTAAAATGCCATAAAGAAAATCAGGAAGTAAAAAAGCGGCGAAATAAATATCTGTCTCTTGTTTAACAAAAAGATTAGCCAAAAGATTGTCGCGAAGCAATCCCAAAAGCCTGCTCAAAAAAGCGGATAAAAAAAGCAAAAAAGCGGCAAAGGTAATCGTTTTTGTTTGAGAATTTAAAATTTTAGTAATTGTCATTATAAAAATGGTGGGCGTACTTGGACTCGAACCAAGGACCTCGTCTTTATCAGAGACGCGCTCTAGCCAACTGAGCTATACGCCCGAAATTTTAACAAATAATTTTTCTTATAAAATTATAATAGCAAAAAAAAATTTTACAATCTACCTACGAGACCCGGTCTCGTAGGTAAAACTTAAAAAAAATGGCGGCATTCTGCCGCCATTTTTTTTAATTGATTTTTTTGAGTTGCTCCGATAAGTCAAATTATAAGATGTTTTGACTAACATCCAGGACTTGAAAACAGAATTCTAATTATTTTCAAATCCTATCGACACTATTTAAAAAATAATAAAGGGCATTAACCCTATATTATTTTCGCTCGTTCGGGATAATAAAAACTTCGTTTTTATTCTCCCTCACTTAGCTTAATAATAAGAAATAATCTACGGACAGGTTCCCCTACCCGTGCCTTGTTATGACTTCATCCTGATTGCTGATCTTACCTTAGGCCCTCGCGAGAGAGACTTTGGGCATTACCAACTTTTCTGATGTGACAGGCGGTGAGTACAAGAGCCAGTGACATATTCATCGCGGTATAGCTGACCCGCGATTACTAGCGATTCCAACTTCATGAGGTCGAGTTGCAGACCTCAATCCGAACTGAGACTGGTTTTGATGGGGTTAGCTCCGTCTTACGACTTGGCAACCCATTGTACCAGCCATTGTATCACGCGTGCGGCCCAGGGCATAAGGACCATGCGGATTTGGCGTCGTCCTCTTCTTCCTCCACGTTAACCGCGGCAGTCCTCTATGATACTTGAAACATAGAGCGAGGGTTTCGCAGGTTTGTCCATTTAAGGAGGCGCTTCACAGCACCTGCTGACGACAACCATGCAGCACCTGTGCTAAATGCCTTGTGGAGGTCTAAGTTTCCCTAAACTTTCATTTAGCATGTCAAGCCCTGGTAAGGTTCTTCGCTTACCATCGAATTAAGCCACGTGATCCACCGCTTGTGTGGCTCCCCGTCTATTCCTTTGAGTTTCAACGTTGCCGTCGTACTTTCCAGGCGGGACGCTTAACGCGTTAGCTTCACCAGTGAAAGGGTCGACACTTCCACTAGCCAGCGTCCATTATTTACAGCTAGGACTACAAAGGTATCTAATCTTTTTCGCTACCCTAGCTTTCGCCAATCAGCGTCAGGAATGTTTTAGTCAGCTGCCTTCGCTTTTGGTGTTCCATATGATATCAACGGATTTCACCCCTACACCATATGTTCCGCTGGCTTCTAACATCCTCTATTTCCTTAGTTTTTTCTATAATTCCAACGTTGAGCGCTGGAGATTTAACAGAAAACCCAAAAAAACGCCTTAAGGCTCTTTACGCCCAATAAATCCGGATAACACTAGGGGCTCACGTCTTACCGATGCTTCTGGCACGTGATTAGCAGCCCCTTATTCAACTGGTACTATCAACTTTACGCAAAAAGCGCAAAACTTTCTCCCAGCTAAAAGCGGTTTACAACCCGAAGGCCTTCATCCCGCACGCGGCGTCGCTCGGTCAGGCTTTCGCCCATTGCCGAAGATTCTCGACTGCAGCCACCCGTAGGTGTGAGGCCCGTATCTCAATGCCTCCGTTGGGGGTCACGCTCTCACGTCCCCTACCTGTCATAGCCTTGGTGAGCCATTACCTCACCAACAAGCTGATAGGCCGCAATCCGCTCTTTGACCGGAATCAATTGCTTAAAACCTTTACCCGCCACAACTTCTTGTGAAGATGTTAGCGGGACTATCGGGAATTAGTCCGCCTTTCGGCGAATTATGCCCGTGTCAAAGGTGCGTAAATTACGTGTTACTAACTCGTTCGCCACTAAAACGCACAATTTTACTTGCGCAAAATTGTGCGTTCCCGTACGACTTGCATGCCTTATCCACGCCGCCAGCGTTCATCCTGAGCCAGGATCAAACTCTCAAAAAAAGCTCGTATCAGAGCAACTCAAAAAAATCAATTTAAATTCAATTTTAAAAGAACAACTTACCTTATGCTTTTTTAGCATATCTTTTATATTTTCAATGTCAATAGTATGGGTTTTAGATGGTCGAAAGTGTTGTTGGTGATAATGTTAAGTGTTTGATTTGAGGGCGTCGGGCGCCGTTTCTGGATTGATAAAATAATAATTTGCCGTCAAAAAACTCCGAAGTAGTTCGCTCCGCAGGTTGAAACTTTAATTTGACTTTTATTTTTAATCTTGATAATATCAACAGTATGAAAAATATTATTCAGATTCATATTTATAAAGGTGAAAAATATTATATCGCTCAGGGAATTGACTTGCCTGTGGTTACTCAGGGAAAAACCCTTGATGAGTTGGCTCATAATATAAAAGAAGCAGTAGAACTTCAATTAGAAGGAGAAAATTTAGCCGATTTTGATTTGGCTCTAAAACCTTCAATTTTACTCAATTTTGAATTGGGAACCGCTGTTTATGCCTAAACTAAAACTTCTTTTCGGCAGAGATATTATTAAAATTTTTGAAAGTTTTGATTTTTCAATTGTTGGTCAAAAAGGCAGTCATGTAAAATTAAAACGAATTACTGAAGATAATATTAAACAAACATTAACCATTCCTAATCACAAAGAACTGGACAAAGGAACTCTCAAATCTATTTACAACCAAACCTTAAGATATATTTCGGAAAGCGATATAAGAAAATATTTTTATTCGGAATAAAAATAAAAAAGAAATAACATCCGGGGTGAAGCAATTTGTTCGGGGAACCACATTTTGCCTGCCGGCTTAAGTTTTATGAAGTAAAATTTTGGCGAGGTAAAAGAAAAATTTTTCATATTCATTAATTTTTTCTGACTACTAATTTCCCATTAATCAAATATCAATAATTAACGCTTTTAGCCCTGCCTCGGGATCAATCTTGCCGCTTTTTATATTAAGGTCTGTTTCAAAGAGCTTTTGAAAGGCCTTTTTTAATTCTTCCATGGAGAATCTCTCCGCCGAATTTATTGTCTTTTTTATTACAAAGGGATGCATTCCCGTGGCTTTGCTAATAGCAAGCGAATTTGAGGGCAAGCCATAACTTTTAACCATTATCAAATTTCTAAAAAGAAAATTTATCATTGATAAAAGATAAAAAACACTATCGTCTTTTTCCAAATGTTGGTGAATTAACAACAAAGCTTGTTTTTTATTTTTTTGAGCAATGGCGTCAATGGTCTTAAAAATATCGGTCTCTATTTTGGGATTAACTAAAATTTTAACATCTTGTATTTCAATTTTGTCCTTTTCTTTTTTAAAAAGACAAAGTTTTTTTATTTCATTAGAGAGCCGCCAAGCGTCATTGCCGGTAAAATCAATCAAAAGATTTAAAGCAAATTCTCCAATTTCCGTTTCTTGTTTCCTAAATTCTTGCTTAATCCAATCCTTTAATTTCTGTTTTTCCATTAATTCAAATTTTTGAAATTCCCCTTGTTTTTTTAGAAAAAGAGCGAATTTATCGCTTTCTAAAATCTTTTTATTCTCGTAAAAAAGAATTATGTCTTTTGCTTCCTTAAAAAATTGCGCGTCCTTTTTAAACTTTTCTTTAAAATCAGCATTAGAAAAAACATTTGTTAAAACAATTAATTTTTTCCCTTTAAACATTGAGGACTGCTGGATCTCGTCTTTAAAATCTTTAAAACTTGCTTCTTGCAAATTAAAACTTTTTAGATTTAATCCGCTTTTATGGATTTTTTTGAAATGCTCAACAATCTCGTTTAGTTTTTGACGAGATTGATAAGTATCTTGACCATATAAAAAAATAATCATGGACATATTCTATCAAATTTATGGTAAAATAAAATATATGGAAATATCAAAAATCTATGAACCAAAAAAAGTAGAAGACCGCATTTATAATCTCTGGTTAAAGAGCGGTTTTTTTAATCCCGATAAATTACCTATTAAAAAAAAGGTTTTTAGTATTATAATGCCGCCAGCGAACGCCAACGGTTCTTTGCATCTTGGACATGCGGTTTTTGTAGCTTTGCAGGATATTATGATTCGTTACCATCGTATGAAAGGCGATAAAACTCTTTGGCTGCCAGGGGCCGACCACGCTGGTTTTGAAACCCAGGTTGTTTATGAAAAAAAACTGGAAAAAGAAGGCAGGAATCGTTTTCAGATTCCTCGTGAACAGCTATGGAAAGAAATGTGGGATTTTACCCAAGCAAATAAAACAATAATGGAAAACCAGTTGCGTCAGTTAGGGGCTTCCTGCGATTGGTCAAGAAAAAAATTTACGCTTGACCCTGATATAATTTCTAAAACGCAGGACACTTTTATTCAAATGCGCAAACAAGGTCTTGTCTATCGCGGGGAAAGATTAGTGAATTGGTGCGCTAAACATCAAACAGCTTTTTCCGATCTGGAAATAAAATATGAAGAAAGAAACGACCCTTTATATTACATTAAATATGGACCGATAATTTTAGCAACAGGCAGATTAGAAACTAAATTTGGAGACACCGCAATTGCCGTTCACCCAAAAGATAAACGTTATCAAAAATATATTAATAAAGAAGTTGAAATTGAAACATTAATTGGAAAAACAAAAATAAAAATTATTGCTGACGAAGCGGTTGACCCTGATTTTGGAACCGGCGCGGTCAAAGTCACTCCGGCGCACGATCCAACTGACTTTGAGATATGGCAAAGACATAAAAATGAAATTCCCGGACCCATTGAAGTTATTGATAAATTCGGCCGCTTAAATCTCTTGGAGCATTTTCCGAATAATACGGAAGCTAAAAAATATCATGGATTAAAAATTGTTGAAGCGAGAAAAATAATCGCCGAAGAAATGGAAAAAAAAGGATTAATGGCAAAAATTGACCAAAATTATAAACACAATGTCGGACTTTGTTATAAATGCGGCAATGTTTTAGAACCTAGATTGCTCCCCCAGTGGTTTATTAAAATAAAACCTCTTGCCGATAAAGCGATTGAGGTCGTAAAAAAAGAAAAAATAAAATTTATTCCTTCAAGATTCAATAAAATTTATTTTCATTGGATGAAAAATATCCACGATTGGAACATATCGCGGCAGATTGTTTGGGGAATTCAAATTCCAGCATGGTTTTGCGAATGCGGCGAAATTATTATTCAAAAAGAAAAACCTGAAAAATGCGCAAAATGTTCTGGGAATAAAATAGAACAAGATACTGATGTGTTTGACACTTGGTTTTCATCCTGTCAATGGCCATTCCTCGCTTTGGGATTTAACAAATCCCAAAGCTCGTCAAAATCAAAAATAACGGATTACGAAACTTATTACCCAACCAACGTGATGGAAACCGGCTATGATATTTTGTTTTTCTGGGTGGCGAGAATGATAATGTTAGGGCTTTATAAGACAAAGAAAATTCCTTTTAAAACGGTTTATCTCCACGGCTTGGTGAACGATAAAGACAAGAAAAAAATGTCTAAATCAAAAGGAAATGTTATTGATCCGTTTGGTATTATTGCGGATTACGGCGCAGACGCTTTACGAATGGGGCTTATTATAGGGAATACTCCGGGTAATGACCTTGCTTTTTCTGAAGACAAAATTAGGGGGTACCGAAATTTCGCCAACAAAATTTGGAACGCTAGCAGATTTGTTTTAATGAATACAAAAAAATTTAATCCAAAAAGCCAGCCAAAATTATCAAACAAAGATAAAAAAACCCTTAATGATTTAAAAACCTTTACCAAAGAAATTACAAAATTAATGGAGGATTTTAAATTTTATAAAGCAGCAGAAAAAATTTATCACTATTTCTGGCATACTTTTTGCGATAAGATTATTGAAGAACAAAAAAAACGATTATCTGATTCAAATAAAGCGAATCAACAAAATAGCCAATATTTACTTTTAAAAATTCTTAAAACCTGCTTAATGCTTCTCCATCCTTTTATGCCGTTTATCACTGAAGAGGTTTATCAAAATTTACCAATTAAAAACAAAAAAAAATGTTTAATGAATGAAAATTGGCCAAAATATTAAAGTCGAAAAAAATAATAAACAAAATTCTATATGTTAAAAACAAAAAAAGAAGAATTTATCGGCAAAATTAGCCATTATTTTGATAATATCAAAGTGGCTGTTATTAACTTAGAAAAAAATTTGAAAATTGGAGAAACCATTCGCATCAAAGGAGGAGAGAAAACCGATTTTACTCAAGAAGTAAAGTCAATGGAAAGCGAGCACGAAAAGGTTGAAAAAGCCAAAAAAGGCGATTCTGTCGGCATGAAAGTAAAAGAAAAAATCAGAGAAGGATACAAGGTCTACAAAGTTTGAAAAATCAAATTTATTCCTTTATGGAAATTGCTGCTTTAAAATCTTAAATCTAAAATTTCAAAATCTCAAAAGTTAAAATGTTCTCGTGCGGCTTTGAGATATGTTATTCGTTTGATAATAAAAAAAATAGAACTGTCTAAGAATCATCGTCTGCTAATTACATGTTAAATAACTATTTTTTTTCTTAAATTCTGTTTTTATCCTATCAAATTAAAACTGATTTGTCAAATTTTTACGCTTGATAAGCACATTGGTAACACTTTATGATGAAGGAAATG
>PFMI01000008.1:0-249 GCA_002785165.1 bacterium (Candidatus Gribaldobacteria) CG_4_10_14_0_8_um_filter_33_9 | reverse complement strand
AGAATGTTTTTCGCGGAATGCCAAAATGTCTGCAAACAAATGACGTATTGTGATTTGCTTTATGATTATAAAAGTCAAAATTACAAAACCTCTGCGTTACAAAAAGCTACGATCGTGAGTTTTTGTAACGCAGAGTTTACAGAGCTTGATGTTACAAAAAGCTACAATCGTGAGTTTTTGTAACGCTTTGTTACACAGAATTTTCTGATCTACTTTATAATTATAAAAGTCAAACCATTTTAATCTGCA
>PFMI01000032.1:687-9702 GCA_002785165.1 bacterium (Candidatus Gribaldobacteria) CG_4_10_14_0_8_um_filter_33_9 | reverse complement strand
TTAATTCTGAAAATTGGCGGAGGAGGCGAGATTCGAACTCGCGAACCCCTTGCGGAGTTAACACGTTAGCACCGTGTCGCACTAGGCCGCTATGCGACTCCTCCTTTTTATCTAATGGTTTTATTCTAATCGTTTAAATTTTAAAAATCAACTTGCGCGCTTGTTGCAGAATGTTAAATTTTTGGTAAAATTAATTTATAGTTAAAATTCATAATAAACTCCAAAAATTTGTTGACATTAGGCCAATCAATTAAAATGATGAATTTTTTTAAAAAAACAAAAAAACAAGAACAGGTTTTGCTATTGGATTTTGGGAGGGGATTTGTGAGGGGAATTATTTTTGAAAGCAATGGAAAAAATAAAGTTTTGGATTTCCAGAGTGAAAAAATAGAAAGATTTGGGATTTTTGACGGAAAAGATTTTGAATTAGATGTGGTAAAAAAAGCAACGAATAAACTTATTGAAAATTTGGGAGGGAAAACAAATATTTCTCATTTTCCTAAGATATTAGGATTTTCTCCAGACATATTAAGGGCAGAGGTTTTGAACATATCTTTTAAAAGAGAGGAATGGAAAGGAAAAATAGCAGAAGAAGAAAAAGAGGAAATTTATAAATTTATTTTGGAAGAAAGCGAAAAAGAATTTTTTAAAAAAGCGGATAAAAATGTGGAAATTTTAAAAAAGAAAATTTTGGAAGAAAAAATTTCCGGATATACTATTCCTTGTATTTTGGGGTTTCAGGGTGAGCAAATGGATTTTAAAATTTTAATTATTTATTGTTCTAAAGTTTATGCGGAATTTATTAGAATTTTTAAAAAAGATTTGCATTTAGAAGAAGCGGAGATTTTCCATTCAATTGAGGCATTAAATTATTTAAAAGAAAGTTATAAGATGTTTATTGACATAGGAGAAAGAAATACTTTAATTTGTTTTTTTAAAGAAACTCTTGAATTTGTGGCTGATTTTCAAATTGGGGGGCATGATTTTACAAAAGCGATTGCAAAGGGTTTTAATTTAAGAGAAGACGAAGCAGAAGCTATAAAAGAAGATTTTTCTAATGGAGGGTTATGTCCTCAAGCAAGCGAGAGAATAAAAGAAATGGTTTTACCTGTTTTAAATCTTTGGCAGGAATGCTTGAATAGGATTATTAAAGATAAGACAGGACCATTTGAAATTGTGACAGAAACATATTTTTTTGGCGGCGGAAGTTTATTTCCTTTATTGGAAAAAACAAAGTTTTTTTTGCCAGAGAATTTGCCTTTAGAAAACAAGACCAAAATTATTTTTTCCGTAAAACACACTCCCTCTCTTTTATTAACTTTTTGTAATAATTTAAAAAGCAATGAAAAAAATTTTTGATATTTTGCCGCCAAATAAAATAAAGGAATTGATTAAGCAACCTTTTTCGGAAAAATTTTCTCAAAAGAAAGATGCAAAAAAAAACTTGTCTGTTAATAGGCAGGGAAACTTATTTTTTAAAAAATTAATTATTTTTGGTTCTATTTTTTGCCTTGCCATTTTTTTTACAATTACATATTTTTATTCAAGTTTGGTTGTGTATTTAAATCCTAAGATGGAAAATTTAATTTTTAAAACAGAAGCAGAGGTCAACATCTCTCAATTGTTTTTAGATTTAGAAAACAAGGTTATTCCCGGAACTCTTTTTGAAGCAGAAGAAGCGAAACAAGGAAAATATATTTCAACTGGCAAAGATTTTATTGAAAAGAGAGCGCAGGGAATGATTCGCGTCTATAATTCTCACAATCCGCCAACTCCGATAAGTTTGGTGGTTAATACTCGTTTTCTTTCAGCTGAAAAAGGAAAAGTTTTTCTTGCTACGGAAAAAATATATTTGCCGCCGGCAAAAAAAGAAAAAGGCAAAATCGCGCCCAGTTTTAAAGATGTTGCGGCGCTGGCGCAGGAAGGAGGCGAGGATTATAATATCAATCCTTCAAAATTTTCCGTGCCAGGATTTACTGGCACTCCTTTTTATTACACTGTTTGGGCGGAATCATTTGCTCCCATAGAAGGCGGGCTTAAAAAAGAGGTTAAAGTTATTAGCGAACAAGATTTGGAAAAAGCTAAAGAGCAATTAAAAAAAGAGATAGAAGATTTAGTCAGAAATTCTTTAAAAAAACAATTGCCTGAAGATTTTGTTTTAGCAAAAGGAGGCGATTTTATAAAGGACTCGCAAGTTTTTTGTTTAGAAAAAGCGGGAGAGCAAAAGCCGGAATTCAGTTGCCAAGGAAAAATAAAAATGGCTGGCTTGGGTTTTAAACATTTTGATTTAAAAAATTTAGCCCTTGATTTTATACAGGCAAATATTTTGTCTTCTAAAAAATTTGATATTCAAAATTTGCTTTTAGAATATTTTTCTCAAGAATTATTTAACGACGAAGGAAAAATAAAATTGAATCTCAAAATTGAAATTCCTGTTTACGATGAAATTTCTGAAAAGATTATGGCTTCTGAAATAAAAGGAAAAACAGAAACAGAAATTAAAGAGTATATTTTGGGAACTTATCCTCAAGTTGAAAAAATAGAATTTAAATTTTGGCCATTTTGGATCAAAAAAGCCCCCGAGTCCTTAGAGAAAATAAGGGTGGAAATTCGATAGATGGGTTGACTTTTTTTTTAAGTTTGCTATTTTAAATTTATTATCAATGAAAAAAGAAAGAATAAAAATAAGAGGTCGGATTATTGAGGCATTGCCTAGCTTGGTGTTTAGGGTTAAGCTGGAAACAGGAGAAAATACTTTAGCTTATTTGGGGGGAAAAATGAGACGATATAGCATTAAAATTTTGCCTGGAGATGATGTTTTAGTTGAGTTGAGTCCTTATGATAGAAAAAGAGGAAGAATAATATATCGTCAATAGCGTATCATCATTAAAAAAATATGAAAGTTAGATCATCAATAAAAAAAATTTGTAAAGATTGTAAAATTGCGCGAAGAAAAAGTGTTGTTTTTGTAATTTGCAAAAATCCTAAACACAAACAAAGACAAGGATAAATTATGTTAAGAATTGAGGGAATTATTATTCCCGAAAATAAACAAATATTGTTTTCGTTGACTTCTATTTACGGGATAGGAAGATTTTTGGCTTTAAAGATTTTAAAAGAATCCAATATTGATATAATGAGAAAAGTTAAGGATTTAACAGAACAAGAAACTGGCGATTTGAGAAAGGTTATAGAGGGCAATTATAAAATAGAAGGAGAATTGAGGCGTGAAGTATTAAAAAATATAAAACGGCTTAAAGAAATTAAATGTTGGCGCGGATTGCGTCACGCAAAAGGATTGCCTGTTCGCGGTCAGAAAACCAGAAAAAATTCCAGAACCGTAAGAGGGAATGTAAGAAGAACAATTGCTTCTGTTCGAAAAGCGGCTCCGGCGCCGAAATAATAAGAATAATATTATGGGAAAAAAACGTGTTATTGAAAAAACCGAAAAAGAACTTTTAGAGGAAAGAGATAAAGTTGAACAAAAATTAAAAAAGGAGATTTTTACCAAGACTTTGCAGGAAGGATTAAACGGTCAAATTTATATTTATTCAACTTATAATAATACAATCATTACTTTAACTGATAAACAGGGGAATGTTTTACTTTGGAGGACCGCCGGCAGTATTGGATTTAAAGGAGCAAAAAAAGGAACTTCGTACGCTGGTTCCAAAGTAGCTGAAGCCATTGCTGTTGCCTGTTATCAATTTAAAATAAAAAAAGTCGATATTTTTATTAAAGGAATTGGAGGAGGAAGAGCTTCCGCTTTAAAAACATTAGCAAATCAGGGGTTGCTTATAGAAAGCATTAAAGATATCACGCCCATTCCTCACAACGGTTGTCGTCCAAAAAAGCCCAGAAGGGTATAAAAATTATGCCTAAAAAGAAAAACTTTTGCACTATTTGTCGGAGAGTCAGTCAAAAACTTTTTTTAAAAGGAGAAAAGTGCGTTTCGACAAAATGTTCTCTAATCAAAAAATCTTATATCCCGGGAATTAAAAGTAAAAAGATAAGACCAGGGACTTCTGATTATAAAAAAGAATTGATGGAAAAACAAAAAATGAAAGAATTCTATGGAATTTCAGAAAAACAGTTTAAAGGATATGTTAAGGGAATTTTGAAAAAAAAAGGGAAAGTTGAAGATGCGTCGTTGGAATTGATTAAAAAATTAGAAAAAAGATTAGATAATATAATTTTTAGATTGGGTTTTGCTTCTTCAAGGGCTCAATCGCGGCAACTTGTCAGTCATGGTTATTTTTTAGTAAATGGAAGAACATTAAATATTTCTTCATGTCAAATTGAGAATCACGATATAATTTCTTTTAAAGAACAAAAAAAAGGAAAAATGATTTTTAAAGAGATTGTGTCTGTTTTAAAAAAGAAAGAATGTCCGTCTTGGTTAAAATTAGACAAAGAAACGATAAAAGGAGAAATTGTCGCAGAGCCTTCTTTGGAAAGCGCGGGTATTCCCGCTGAGATTTCTTCTGTTTTTGAATTTTATTCGAAATAAAGGCATTTACTTAATAAATCAATAAATTAATAAATTAATAAATAAACATATGATTTCTTTACCAAATTTACCAAAAATTACACAAAAAAAAGAAAATGAAGCTGTTTTTGAAATTAGTCCTCTTTGCTCTGGCTACGGCATGACTTTTGGCAATAGTTTCCGCCGCGTTTTACTTTCTTCATTAGAAGGAGCCGCTATTACTGAAGTTAGGATAGAAGGAGCTATCCATGAATTTTCTACTTTGCCCGGTGTTTTAGAAGATGTTCTTATAATTTTACTCAATTTAAAAAAGATAAGATTCAAGAGTGAATCAGATGACCCGCAGATTATAACCTTAATTGCAAAAGGAGAAAAAGAGGTTTTTGCTAAAGAATTTAAATTAAATCCTCAAATTAAAATAGCCAATCCTGAACTCCTTATCGCCACTTTGACTGATAAAAAAGCAGAGCTTAAGATTGAGGCAAAAGTAGAAAAAGGTATAGGCTATCTTCCAGTTGAAGAAAGGGAAGAGAAAAAACCAGAAGTAGGAGTTATTTTTTTAGACGCTATTTTTAGTCCTGTAAAGAAAGTTAGTTTTGAAATAGTAAATGTAATTGTAGGCAAAAAAACAGATTTTGAGAAATTGGACTTAAAGATTGAAACAGATGGAATCATTTCGCCAGAAGAGGCTTTTTTAAAAGCTACAGATATTTTGTTTCAGCATTTTTCGCTTTTTTCTGGGTTTGGACAGGAAAAGCCTGTTCGCGTAGGCGGGAAAAAAGAGAAAAAATAAATCTATGCGAAAACGAAAAAAAGGCAGAGAATTTTCTATGACCAGCGACCAAAGAAAAGCGCTTATTAAAAGTTTGAGCGTCGCGTTTTTTTTGAAAGAAAAAATTAAAACAACAGAAGCTAAGGCAAAGGAGTTAAGGGGTTTTGTTGAAAAATATATCACGCGGGCGAAAAAAGGGGATTTGGCTTCCAGAAGATATCTTTTGCGTTTTCTTCCTGAAAACATTGTTAAAAAATTGATGGATAAAATTGCATTGGATTATAAAGAAAGGCAGGGAGGATATACGCGAATTTCAAAATTAGGACCAAGAAGAACAGATGGCGCAAAAATGGCGATTATTGAATTAGTGAAATAGCTCAACAGGAATCAAAAATATAATAAATATAATTAAGACAATAAAAATTATGTCAGAGCAAAAAGAACAATTTAAAAATTCAGAACTTAAAATTTCAAAGATAGAGAGAGAGAAAGGAATTATTAGATGAGATAGAAAATCTTTTAAATAATTGGAAGATTATGGAAAATAAATGGATTACTCTTGAAATGTATGGAATGTATTCAAAGGGAAAAAAAGAAGAATTAGAAAAAATTAGAAAAAATAAATTAAGAAAAACTTGGTTTCAATGTGTGGTTAATGTTATTTTTTTAGCAGAGGATTATTTGAAGCAAGAAGATAAAGAAATTTTAAATGAGAAGTTAAATAAATTGATACAAGAAGTTCATTTAACTCAAGAAGAACAACAAAAAATGAATAAACAATTAGTAGAAAAAGGAGATGCCCTATTAAGGGAGCTTAAAAACATCCTTCAATTAAATTTTTAAATTATGGAAAATAAAACTCATACAATTGATGCTGCTAACAGGGTTTTGGGTCGATTGGCAACAGAAGTCGCCATTCTTTTACGCGGCAAAAATAAACCCGATTTCGCGCCATATAAAGATGAAGGAGATTTTGTGGTGATAAAAAATATTGAAAAGATAAAAATTACAGGCAAAAAATTGGAGCAAAAGATTTATTATCGTCACAGTGGTTACCCGGGTGGTTTAAAAAAAATTCCTATGTCTAAACTTTTTGAGGAAAATCCAGGAAAAGTTTTTATAAAAGCGGTTATGGGAATGTTGCCAAAAAATAAATTAAGAGTAAAACAAATAAAAAAACTTAAATATGTATGATAAAACCAAAAAAAACTATAACAAAAAAAGAAATTAAGGAAGAAAAGATAAAAAAAATTAAAGAAGAAAAAAGAAAATATTATGAAACCGTAGGAAGAAGAAAGACATCTACCGCTCAAGTACGACTTTTTACTAGTTTTCCTTTAACTTTTCAAAAGAATTTAGGAGGAGAAAATATTATTGTTAATGAAAAATTTTACAAGGATTATTTTCCGATTTTTTCTTTACAAAAAAGGATTGAGGCTCCTATTGAAAAATTAAATTCTTTAGGAAAATTTTCTATTACCATTAAAGTGAAAGGAGGAGGAAATTCCAGTCAGGCGGGGGCTTGTTCTCATGGCATAGCTCGAGCATTGGTTTTACTTAATCCTTTATTTAGAAAACAGTTAAAAATAGAAGGCCTTTTAACCCGAGATCCGCGAATGAGAGAAAGAAAAAAATTCGGTCTCAAGAGAGCGAGAAAAGCGCCGCAATGGTCAAAGAGATAATATACGATACTAATACGCCATATTTTAATACGCGTCTATTGGTATTGATTTGAAATAATGTTAAAAGAAATAATCAATAAATTTTACGCCGACCAAAGCAGAGACAGGGAGCAGATTCATTTTTATATCACTGATGCGGGCAAGTGCCCGCGCGCGATTTTTTTTAAATTTAAAAAAGCTCCAAAAAAAGAAATGGATCCTCGGATTTTAAGATTATTTGACCATGGAAATTATCTTCATCAGCTTATTATGAAAGCGCTGTTCGCTGCGGACAAACTTCATGTTGTCGCTTCGGAAGTAAATATGCCGCCGCAAGAAATGATTTCCGGCAGAGCTGACGCCATACTTAGCTTGGATAATGAATTGTATATTTTAGACATCAAAAGTATGAACAGCATGATTTTCAGAAATTTGACCGCTCCCAAAGAAGAAAATGTCAATCAAGTTCAGCTTTACCTCCATTATTTTAAAATAAAAACCGCTATATTGCTTTACGTTGACAAAGACCAGTTGGAGCTTAAAGAATTTTTTATTGAATATGACCCAGAGCTTTGTAATCGTCTTTTGGATGGTTTTAAAATTTTACAGAAAAAAATTGAGTTAGACACTGTGCCGCTCGTGTTAAATGATTATCCTAATAACTGGCAGTGCAATTATTGCCAGTTTCGGGAAATTTGTAACTTAACAGGCAGAGGAGAAATAAATTGGCGGCAATTTAAAGAAAAAATAAAGGGCGAGACAGAAAAGGTTTTGCAACAAAATTTATGAATGAAAAATTTTTAATTGAAGGTGGAAAAAAATTAAAAGGAGAAATTAGTGTTAAAGGTTCAAAAAATACCGCTTTAAAGGTTTTATCCGCGTGTCTTTTAACCGATGAACCTTGGACTGTCAGCAATGTCCCTCAAATTGAAGATATTTTTAGAACCATTGAATTATTGGAAAAATTGGGAGTAAAAATAACAAAGCATGAATCAGGAATTTATGAACTTCAAGCGAAAAATATTAAAAGCAATCAAATTGATTTTCAAATAGGACAGCGATTGAAAAGTTCTATTCTTATGGCAGGACCTTTATTGGCAAGAAAGGGTGTCGCGGAATTTCCTCATCCCGGTGGCTGTGTTATTGGTCAGAGACCAAGGGATTTATTTTTAGATGGATTTAAAGCTTTTGGGGCTGAAATTAAAATTAAAAAACAAGGTTGGAAAATAACCGCTAAAAAAATAAAAGCATGTAAATTTATTTTTCCTTTGGTTAGTGTTACTGCCACTGAAGCCATGATTTTAACAGCTGTTTTGGCTCGAGGGAAAACTATTCTCAAAAACGCGGCTTGCGAGCCAGAAATAGTCGCTTTGATTAATTTTTTAAATTTTTGCGGAGCAAAAATTGTCGGCGCTGGCAGTCCAACAATAGAAATTGAGGGGGTTAAATATCTAAAAAAGGGCAAATGCCAAATTATCCCTGACAGAATAGAAGCAGGCAGTTTTGTCATTTTAGGATTGGCTGCTAAAAGTCCTATCAAAATTATTAACTTAAATCCGGAACATTTAGAAGTTCTTTTATTACTTTTAGAAAAAGCTGGAGCTGATTTGAAAATAGGCAAGGACCATGTTTTAATTAACTCAATCCAGCCATTGAAAGCAGTGGATATTCGAACTCATGAATACCCTGGTTTTCCGACTGATTTACAAGCGCCTTTTACTGTTTTAATGACACAAGCAAAAGGGCTGTCTTTAATTCATGAGACGATTTTTGAAGGTCGTTTGTTTTATACTGATTTTTTAAATCAATTAGGCGCTAAAACCATTATGGCCGACCCTCATCGCGTTATAGTTCAAGGACCAACTAAGTTATGCGGTCGGCGAATGATTAGTCCTGATATTAGGGCTGGTATTGCTTTGTTAATCGCCGCTTTGGCGGCCAAAGGTCAGAGTATTATTGAAAATGTTTATCAAATAGACAGGGGATACGAGAACATAGAAGAACGGTTGCAAGGCATAGGAGCAAATATCAGGAGGATTAAAGAGTAATTTTAAATTATGTTCATAACAAAAATTGCTATAGATTTAGGAACT
>PFMI01000032.1:0-585 GCA_002785165.1 bacterium (Candidatus Gribaldobacteria) CG_4_10_14_0_8_um_filter_33_9 | reverse complement strand
TTTCTGTTGGGGTCTT
Source organism: bacterium (Candidatus Gribaldobacteria) CG_4_10_14_0_8_um_filter_33_9 (assembly GCA_002785165.1). Classification (GTDB taxonomy): domain Bacteria; phylum Patescibacteriota; class Minisyncoccia; order Minisyncoccales; family CG1-02-41-26; genus PFMI01. Next base: position 569 of record PFMI01000032.1, on the reverse strand, counting down.
CAATTACCAATTCACAAATAGGTGGAGATGGACCTGGAAAAGTATGTTGTAGTACATAAGTGTTTTTTAACGTGGTTGCATTTATAAGCGTAGAACTTACCAAAGGAATAGAACCTAAGTTCCCACATACTCTAAAGCCTAAAAAAGAGGGGTTAGAAGGAAAATTAGCATCTACATAAACAGTTGCTGTAATTTCATAAGTTAGCCCAGAAATATGCGTGTAAGTAATTTCTCCTGCTCGGTTACTTGTTCCAAAAGCAGTCGCTGTAAAAAGTAAAAAGAATATGGTGAATAGTTTTTTCATCTGTTTATATTTATTGCTTTTTATAGGTCAGATGGAAGTCGCTAATACTCATCTTTCTGTGTATTAAAATTTCTAACATAGCTCGTTTCATAATCAGTTGAACCAATAAAATTACGACTTTTTAAAATACCCCAAATAAAATTGTAGATATAATTTTAAAAATGAATGTTTGTTGTGGTTCAGTAGTAACAAAAATAGTAACTTTGAAAAACAATATCATCCACCATGAACCTACTGCTTAAAAATGCTAAAATTGTCAACGAAG
>PFMI01000003.1:3188-12085 GCA_002785165.1 bacterium (Candidatus Gribaldobacteria) CG_4_10_14_0_8_um_filter_33_9 | reverse complement strand
TCGCAAAAATTCTGGCTGTCCCCGCCGTCGTTGAAACTTTGGCGGGCAGGCAAAAAAGGTTCGAGCTTCGTTCAGCAATTGCGACCAGACGAAACTTGATGGATTTTGCAAGCAATCAAATGCTCCTCAATTTTCAAAAAAGTTTAAGTTGGTCGGGGCACTCGGGCTCGAACCGAGAGTCGCGCACTCCCGAAGCGCGCATGTTGCCAATTACACTATGCCCCGCATAATAAATTGTTTTATCCTTTGCTTTTCTTTTTCAAGAACCTCCCCGTCGTAGTCCGCAGAATGAGCGGGAGTTCCTTTATAAATTGGTCTTTTTTGGTCAAGGTGCAAATTAAAAACCAAGGTTTTATTTTCTTTTTTTAGATAAATATGAAATCTGGGATAACCATTCGGCGCCAAAGAGCGAATATAATTTATCTCGCCTGTTTCTCTATTTTCTGCCAAGCAAACATAACCCGCCCTTCTCATTAAATTATAAGTATTTTCTTTAAACTCGTCTTTTATTTCAAATCTCATAAAAATTAAAAAATATTATTTTTCTCTAAAAATTATTTTGCCAGTATCAGGGGAAATATCCGCAAATGTTAAACCGAATTTTTTTATTTCTCTTTTAATAGCTTTTAAAACAGCCATAGTAGCCGAATTATTCCCTAAACCAAATTGAGCTCCTTTAAATTTATTTTCAAAAGTCCATTGAAGAAGTTTTACCCAGATGGCTTTGGCAATTCCTTGTTTCCTATATCTTGGAGAAACAAAAATTAAAAATGATTTAACTATTTTCTTTTGTCTGTCTGGGTTAAAAGCGCTAGCCCCGATAAGTTCATTGCCATTAGTATAAACCAGATAATCATAATTCAAAACATCTAAAAAATAAATAATCCTTTGTTTTGGCCAATTTTTTGGGTCAATTAAAGACAGAGTATTCAAACATTTTTTAAATAATGATGTTTTTTTGTCCATCTCGCTGAAGAAAATAAAATAAGGACTTGCCATTTTGTTTATAGTAATAATTTTATTTGACTTTATCTTTTTCCAATATAAAATGAAATTGGGTCGAGAGCTGGCCCTCACGGAAGACCTGTTGGAGGAAAACCCTCTCGACCCATTAAAAAAGTTTTTGAATTTTTGCTTCAGTGTTTAACGCTTCATTGACTAATTTATCAGCTCTTTTGTTTTCCTCTCTGGGAATCAAATAAAATTTTAAATTTTTAAAATCGATTTTTAAATTCCAGGCCTCTAAAAAAAGTTGTTGAATAGAAGGTTCTTTTATTTTATATTGCCCATTCATTTGCTTTATTAAAAGCTCGGAGTCGGATTTTATTTCTATTGGTAATTCTTGTATTTTTTCTTTGCCAAAAACAGCTTTGATTTTTTTTAAAGCAAAAATTAAGGACAGATATTCCGCTTCATTATTGGTTTTTTTGCCTAAACAAAGAGAATATTCTTTTATAAATTCTCCTTTTTCTCCTAAAAATAAAACCCCTAAAGCAGACGGACCGGGGTTTCCCCGCGACCCGCCATCTATATAAATTACAAGTTTATTTTGTGTCATTATTCCTTTGTTTTTTGATAACCGCAATCAAGTCTTGAACTAATTTTTTAGGTTCTTTGTTATAAATAATTCTGGTTAACGGCCGATGCCCTTTTTTTAAAATATCATCTATAAAATCAGCTGTTCCGCCTGTTCCTTGCAAAACTCCAATCGGCGTTTTTGTCTCAAAAGCAATAGTGAATTCATTCAAAGTGCCTGTTCTGCCGCAAATAATAATTACTCCATCCGCGGCTTTGGTTAATATTAAATTGCGACCCACATAATCAAAACCAGTATAAACAATTAAATCAAAATGCTCGAAAGGCAAACGATAAGTTTTTATATGCTCTTTTCTGGACTTGGCCGGAGAAAAACCAACACTTAATCCGCCAATTTCCTTAAATCCTTGGACCGCAAAATAAGGCACGCCAGTAGTGGCTCCCGTGATTAAAACACAACCCTGTCGAGCAATTTCTCTGCCAATTTCTTGCGATAATTCCTGTATTTTAGGACAACAACAAGAAATTTCAGCTGCCCCTGAAACGCAAATTGTAAATTTTGAATCGTTTTTCATATTTTTACTATAACAAAATAAATTCAAAAAATCCAGCTTCGGCTGGATTTTTTGCGATAGACAATATCTAATTATTCTGTCGGAGTTGTTGTGGCAACAGGCGCTTTAAACGCGGCCTTGAAATCGGCGCGGGCTTTTTCCATCGTTGTTTTAAAATCTTGTATCGCTTTATCTATTGCCGCTTTTTTGCTTTCTTGAAACGTTGATATGTTTAATTTCTCAATCGCTTGTCTATCGTTTTGGAATTTATCGCGAGTTGCTTTCATTTCTTGCTGGAATGTTTCGCGAACTGCTTTTTGATCAACTCCTTCGGTTGCGCAAGCTGTTTTTACTTTTTCGGCTGCTGAAGTTTCAGAACTTTTAAAAGTATTAATCGCTGTTCCAACCGCGGATTTTCGATTAGAAATAGCGTTGTCTACAGCTTGACGAAAAACCGTGATTGCCGCGTTAACCGCGGTCTGGCGAGCGGTGATTGCATTGTCTGTTGTTAATTTAAATGCCGCCACAGCTTGTTTTTGAGCATCAGTTATTGCCCTTGCTTCTAATCTCGCGTATTGTTCTTGACGATTAGCGTTCCATTTATTGCGATTTTCAATTCTTCTGTTATCGCGTTTATCTCGACGATTTTCAAGATTATTCATTCGTTCATTTTTTTTCGTTTCTAATTTCGCGACACGGTCAGCGATTCGCTGGTCAACCTTTAATGATAGTTCTGAAAACCGAGCGCAGAATCCTTTTTGAATTTGATTGCGGATTGGTATATCTTTTATTTGGGTTTGGGCAAAAATGAAAATCGGAGCAACCAAGCCCGCCATTATTAATGTGTTAAACGCTGTTAAGCCAATTTTTTTAAAATTCATTTTCATTGTAAGATTGACCAAAATCACTAATCGCTTGACTGTCAGCATTAATAAGATCAATGTCGCTGCTTTCATCTTGAGACATCAGCGCTTCATTGGAGGAATCTTGCAAAAGCGCGTCTATTGTGTCGTCAATATTGCCGGTTGCAACGGGCGACGCTATTGTTTCGGTTGCCGGCGCATTTTGTTCTTGCTCCTCTTGTTGTTCTTGAAGATTATTTGGCGTTTGCTTTTTAATCTGCAAGTATCCTGCGACAAGCGCGAAGATCGCGATAACAGGAATAATTATTTTCCACTTTAATTTTAATGTCATGGCGTAGTGTTTTAGTCACAAAATAAAAACGCCGACCTTTTATTTATTCTATTCGCCTTTATATCTATATTATATAACTTTTAATTTCTTTTTCAAATTAAAATGATATTGAAAATCACTATTGAACAATTCCATAGAATTGGATTTATTTATATTTATAATAGGCTTTGGTGAATCTTAAATCTATGTATTCTAAATTCTTTCTTTTTTCAGAAGCAATGGCTTTTTCTAAAAGCAGTTGGAGCTTAGTTAAGCACAAATTTATTTCTTCCAAAGGAAAATAAACCTCCCATTCTTCCGAAATCTTGACCGTTAATTTTTCCGACTCCACAACAAACTCTTTAATGTCTATTTTTAAGTCCTTTTCAATTTTGTTTTGAATTTTTAAAATCATTTCTAGATTTTCTTTTTTAAGGACTTTCTGTCCCAAATTTACCGAGATCGGGTCTCGGGAACTAACAATAAGATCGTCTTGTTCGGGTTCCGCAATCTCAAAAATCACCCCATTTTTATCAAGAGAATAATACTGTCCATTTCTTGCATAATATTTTCCTATTGCTTTTTTTTCTACAATTTTAACTGTTAAATTATCAGGAAGATTTCTCTTAAAAACAATTTCTTCTATGGCGGGAATTTTTTCCAAAAGTAATTTATTTGTTTCTTTGAAATTTTGGAAAAAAATGCTTTCTGTTTTCCAAAAAATAATCTTTTTTTTAATTTGCGATTTGATCATATTTTGAATTTCTTGTTGAAAAACTTTTTGACTGCCCAAAATCTCTATTTTTTTAATTTGAAAAACAGAAGAAAAACAAAACAAATAAAAAATCCCTGCCAAAAAAATCAAAAACAAAACTAACCAGCTAAATATTTGATTTTTTAAAAAAGACTTATTCTTTTTGTGTTTTTTTGGTTTATACATTTGTTTGGGATTTTATCGTTTTAAAATTTTTACAAACACATTATCAGGGATTTTCACGGTTCCCACGCCCATGGCCAGCATTTTTTTCTTGCCTTTTTTTTGTTTTTCCAGTAATTTTTTTTTGCGCGTTACATCGCCGCCATAAAGTTTGGCAGTAACATCTTTGCGCAAGGCAGACAATCGTTCCGCGGCCACAACTTTGCCGCCTACCACGGCTTGCAATTTTAAAACAAATAATTGTCTTGGCAACGCCTCTTTCAATGTATTGACAATTTCCTTGCCGCGAACAAAGGTCTCGTCGCGATAAACAATTAGCGACAACGCTTCAACCATTTTTTCCGCCACCAAAATATCCATCTTTACCACATCGGCTTTTCTATAGTCTAAAAATTCATAATTAATAGAAGCAAATCCCGAACTTATGCTTTTTATTTTGTCGTAAAAATTAGTTAAAATTCCCGCCATAGGCATTTCGTAATGCAAAATCACTCTTTGCTCGTTTATATACTCTGTGTTTTTGTAAATCCCTCTTTTATCTTGTGTCAATGCCATCAGATTTCCTATATACTCCTTTGGAGTGATAATATCTAATTTCACCCATGGTTCTTCTATTTTTTTTATTTTATTTGGCTCTGGCAATTTTTGCGGGGTTCGAACAATGGCATCATCCACATGATAAGCAACGCTCGGAATAGTTATAATAATATCGCAATCATATTCTCGTTTTAAACGTTCCTGAAAAATTTCCAAATGAAGCAATCCTAAAAAACCGCAGCGAAATCCCAGCCCCAAGGCCTCGCTATACTCTGATTCGTAATTTAGCGCGGCGTCATTTAATTTTAATTTTTCTATGGCTTTTTTTAATTCAATAAAATCATTGCCTTCTTGCGGAAAGATTCCCGCGAATACCATTGGTTTTGGTTCTTTATAACCAGGCAAAGGTTTAAAATCATCTAATCGTTTTAATGGACTGATTGTTGTTATTGTGTCGCCCACGCGGCAATCGCTGACTTGCTTAAATCCCGTAATAATATAACCGATTTCGCCTGTTTTGAGTTCTTCTGTTGATTTATAATCCGGTTTAAACACGCCAACATCCAATGCCTCGCCTTCGGCTCCTGTAAATGTTAAATAAATTTTATTTCCTTTTTTAATTTTGCCGTCAACGATTCTCACATAAGCCACAACGCCTTTATATTCATCATAAGTGGAATCAAAAATTATTGCCCGCAACGGCAACACATCTGTTTCTGCGGGCCAAGGAATTCTTTCAACAACAGCTTGCAAAATTTCTTCCACGCCTTGGCCTGTCTTGCCTGACGCGCAAATTATTTCATTTTCCTCGCATCCTATCAATTTTATAATTTCATCCTTGGTTTTTTCAATATTAGCCGTTGATAAATCAATTTTATTAACAACAGGAATAATAGTTAAATCCTGTTCAATGGCTAAATATAAGTTGGCTAAGGTTTGCGCTTGGATTCCTTGGCTGGCGTCAACCAAAAGAATAACTCCTTCAACAGCCGCCAAACTGCGGGAAACCTCATAAGTAAAATCAACATGACCGGGCGTATCAATCAAATTTAGAATATACCCTTGATACTCCATTGTTACCGGCTGAAGTTTAATAGTAATTCCCCGCTCCCTTTCTAACTCCATTTTATCCAAAACCTGTTCTTTCATTTTTCTTTTTTCAATAGTTTCTGTTAATTCCAACATTCGATCAGCTAAGGTTGACTTGCCATGGTCAATATGCGCGATAATGCAAAAATTTCTAATATTTTTCATAATTCCATCTTATCACATCTTGAATGGTTAAAAATTTTTTATTTTGCAAGTTTAACGAGGTCAAGAGTGTTATCAATGCGAATTTTTTTTACAAATTCCGGAACATGACTGACCAATATCATTGCTCCCTCGTATTTATTAAGCGCGTCCGCTATCACAGGAAGATGTCTGAAATTTATATGATTAGTTGGCTCGTCAAGTATAAGAAGCCCGGGTTTTTGCAGGACAATGCGCGCGAAGGAAACAAGTCCTTTTTGTCCTTCTGAAAGATCTCCTATATTACTTTTTAAATTTTCAGCGCTTAAAAGAAAACCAGCCGCGGTGGAGCGAAGCGTTTGTTCGGAGCCATCGCACATTGCTTTTGCAAGCGAACAATACACGGTTTCTTTTGGGTCAAGACAGGAAAAATCTTGGCCGTAATACCCCACGCAAACTCCTTGCTCAATACAAGAAACAGAAGGTTTATTTAAAACTATATCTTGAAGCAAAGTTGTTTTTCCTATGCCATTCGGACCTGAAAGCAACAGATGTGTTTTGCGTTTCAAAAAAATATTAATTTTCTTGTTTAAAACTTTTTTATTTTGTATAAAGGAAGCGGAATATATAGAAACAATTTTTCCTGAAATATCTTCTTGGCAAGGAATAATAAAACAACGGATTGTTTTGTCTTCTTGGCGCATTTCTACTTTTTCTTCTTCAAGTTCTTCTACTCTTTCTCTCATTTTACGCGCAACATCGCGCAAATGTCCTCCTTTTTGAGCAAAAAAACTAATTTGTTCTTTGCGATGTCGTATATCTCTTTTAAGACGCGCGTTCTTACTTTTTTCCCGTTCAATGCGAGCGGTTATTTCTTTCACCACATTGAAATAATTGCCAACATACTGTTCTATTTTATGCGTAAAAATATCAAGATATAGAACGCCATGAGTGAATGCATTTAAAAACTTTGCGTCGTGCGATATTACAATGCAGGTTTTTTTATAGTCAACAAGAAATTGAGTCAGATGAGCCAATCCTTCTGCGTCAAGATTATTTGTGGGTTCGTCAAGCAGTAATAAATCGGGTTGTTGAATAAGAGCGAAAGCAAGAAGGAGCCGAGCCTGTTGTCCTCCTGATAGCGATCTAATTTTCTTTTCTGACGCAATATTAAGGTGAACGAGCTCGAGAATTTCCGCAATACGATGGTCAATATCATATACTTTTTTATCATACGCGCTTTCAAAAAATTTTTTTATTGTGCAATCCATTTTGTCTGACGGCATTGCCTGTTTGGCAATAGCTACGCTTAATTCTTTTTCAAGGGCTATTGAGCCGCTATCCGGATATTTTATTTTGAATATCAAATCAAACAAAGTGCTTTTGCCAGCTCCATTTTGTCCCATTAACGCGAACTTCATTCCTTGACGAAGCGAAAAATCGACCTCATTTAAAATTAGTTTTTTGTGGTCATAATTGAAAGAAACTTTATTAAACCTTAATATAACATTATTATTTGGCATATTAAAAAAATTAAAAACTACCTTATATAAAATTATAAAATTTTATATTGCGCGCCTACATTTCTTGGACTATGATTTTGGATATTAAGTATATTTATGACTTCGTTCGAACTTATTTTATCAAAAATTTCTGAAAAAAACCAGTGCCCGCCCCGCCAAAATACACAACTGGTCTTGACAGAATTCCTCGCTCTGATATATTGGTAGCATAATGAAAACCCAAACCTCGAAAAATTTCTTTTTTTTCTTTTTTACCAGCTCTGAGAAGAGGCGGAATTTTTTAGTATAAGTAAAATCTTTTAGAAATTCTTTGCCAGCCTCTTCTTAAAAGGGCTGGTTTTTTGATGTTTTTCGGTGGAGGGCTCTGATGGGTTGGAGGTCTCCATCGGAGAAAATCGCGCAAAATGCAATTCTCCGGTGAGGAACAATGAAGGAGGAACAATGAAAGCAAAGGTAGCGTTTTTGGGTCCTGTTGGTACATTTGGTCACGAAGCGGCCAAAATCTGGTTGCCGAATGGCTCATATTAAACAACAGTACGAGGTTCTGGGTGGTCAGACGCCGAAGTGTTCGTCTTACCGGAAACGACCGCACGTCACTTGCATTCGAGTTGTTTAAGAACGCCCCGGGAGCACTCCTCGCTGTGCTCGCGCTCTTTGCTTCCAGGGGTTTAAACTTGTCCAAGGTGGAATCCCGGCCAAACAAGGATGCCCTCGGGAAGTACGTGTTCCTGGTGGATGTAGAGGCGCACCAAAAGGACCCATCTTTATGAGAGGCGTTCCAAAAAGTACGGGCCTGCACCTCGAGATTGAAGGTGTTTGGTTCGTACGCGCGGTGACAGAACGGAATGAAGCCAAAAGCCAGAAATCCTTCTGGCAGGGGCGCTCAAATGAGCGCCCCTTTTTATTTTGCTTGTCCAGGATGAGATACATTTGCCCGCGAATTCGTCGGTAAAAAAGACGAAAGTTTGTTAGTGGAGCGGGTAAGGGGAGTCGAACCCCTGTCGCGATCTTGGAAGGATCGAGTATTGCCACTATACGATACCCGCAGAAAATGATCTCAAACAATAAATATATATATTATATACACATTTTGCTTAATTTGTAAAAAAATGTCATACCAAAGTGATAATGTCATGGTACACCAAAGTAGAAATGTCATACCTGTATAATTGTGCCATAATTTTTTTTAGGTCGACATAATAAAATAATAACCTAAATAAAACTTGTCTGTTCCTTCAACTCTCTCAGCAGAAAAAATCTTCCCGATTTTTATTTCTAATTTTTTAAAATCTTCAAATGTAATCATATTATTTAATTCTACCAAAAAACCATCTTCCTGACAAATTTTTTATAAGTCTAAGTATGGACAAAAATTTTTCTTTCCCTTTGTTCGTTCACATCTTCGAT
>PFMI01000003.1:0-3175 GCA_002785165.1 bacterium (Candidatus Gribaldobacteria) CG_4_10_14_0_8_um_filter_33_9 | reverse complement strand
AATTTTTTAATTCTTTTAGGGTTTGAAGTGAAAAGAAAATTGTAATAAGAATTTGACAAAAAAAAGCGGTCCGAGACTAACTCGTTCCGCTTTGAATTTATTGTCAAGTACCCATTTTTTAGACAGATTGTGTATTCGCGATTTCCTGTCTAATTAATAAACTATCATTAAATTCGTGCTTTTTAACTAATTTTTGGAAAGCAAGGCGTTGAGCAAAAACAATTGGCGGACATTTTAACGCAGTATGGATTCTTTGATTGTTGTAATAATAAATTTGCTGGGCAATGGCTTCAATCAATTCTCCTAGGATTGAATAACATTCTGGGTGTCCTAATTCCAATTTAAAACCTGAATAAAATGATTCTTTGTGTCCGTTCTGCCATGGACTGGCTTTTTCTGACATTGATGGTTGGATGTCAGAGCTTTTAAGAAGATTGCGGTATGCTTCGCTGCGGTATTCTGACCCTTGATCTGAATGGCAGATTTTAGGAGTTGATGTTTAATTCTATGGCTATTCTCTTGTGTCCATAGGATTTGTGTTTAACCGTCACTCGTTCAATTTCAGCTTTCAGTTTTAAATCCTTGACTGGCAGTTTGTGTTGATAGGTCAATAACCATTTGGCCAACTATTTTCAAAAGAGCGTCTTTTTCTCTTTTTAGCTTGGATAATTCCAGCAAGGTATATTTTGTTGATTTACCAATTGAACAATTAGGACGTCTAAATTATTTTGAAAATTAATTAATGACTTTGCCAGCTGGTCATCTGAATTTTTCGCTTCCACTATTAAAATTGGCAAATTATTATTGCTAATAAGAAAATCCGCTTCTTCCCGCCATTAATAAGCTAACTGTCCATTCTTCTTTTAGTTTAACTCTTTAATTTCCCTTTGACAGCCATTAAATTCTATCCATAAAAAAAAGACAAGTGACTTCTGGTACATTCTACTCCGAAGTGCAACATTGTAATGATAAAAAAGAGCAGCTGAAATTAGGTAAAATAGTTAGTGAAAGGTCGCTAACTATTAACCAAATAATCAGCATGCTCTATAAACATCTTACATCAGAACAAAGAAATGAACTATCTGCTCTGTTAAGAGCCAAGGTAAAGAAAAAAGAAATAGCAAATATTTTAAGGAAACATAGAAGCACTATTTGGCGTGAAAGAAAAAGAGTTGAAACTAATGGTAAGTACTATGTTAGAAAAGCTAAAAGATATACAAAAAGCGGTTAGATTATTAAACAACCGACCGCTAAAAAGATTAAATTATTTAACGCCATATGAAGTGTTCAACGAGAAATAAAAATGTTGCAGTTTGGAATAGAATTCATGAATTTTCAATGACTTCTTGGTAGGATATGGATTAAAAAATTTTCAAAAGCTAATTTAAGATTAAGATTGGTTGTTAAAATTAAATTTTTCAAATCCTCAATCAATTCAATTGCTTTCTTAATTTCCGTAATAGAATAATTTTCCGCAATTTGCAAGTTAAGTAAATTATAAATTTTATTTTTTATTCCAATTTTTTTTAAAAAAACTAATCTTAAATAACCTTCAAAAGCGTCTAAAAAAGAACACATTTCCTCTGGAGAAATTTCTTTTTTAAAAAAATTCTGACTGAAACAAAACCTTTCAAAAAGATTAGACGCTAAAAGTTTTTTTGTCTGCTGAAAATTTTCAAATAACAAAGAAAATTTTTGAGGAGTTTTTAAAAAATTTATAATCTTGCCGGGCTCGCCGCGGGAAAACAAAAATATTTTTTCCAGTTCAGGATTAAATTTTTCATTTTTCAAAATTTCATTTTGGCTTTCCACAACATCCTTAAAAGAAACAGGATAAAATTTTAAAATCTGACATCTTGAACGAATAGTTTCAAATAATTTCTCTATCTTTGAAGTAATGAGAATTAACAATGACCCGGCGCTTGGTTCTTCCAATGTTTTTAAAAGACAATTCTGAGCTTGCCAATTTAAGGTTTCTGCGTCGTCAATGATGACTGATTTAAAAGAAGACATTTGAGGCCTTAAATTTAGATTTTTTTGCAAATCTCTAATTTGAGAAATATGAATTTCGCAGGCAGGTTCTTTAGGAACAATCAACGAAAAATCTGGATGCTGATTTTTTTCAATCAATTTACAAAATAAACAATTTTGAGAAGAATCTTTATCCTGACAATTTAAAAACTTAATAAATTCCAAAGCCACTCTTTTTTTACCTAAAGAATCCTGACCAAAAAAAATCATGGCATGGGGAACTCTTTTTTCTTGCGACATTTTCTGTAAAACCCGCCATTGAATTTTATGCCCTATAATTGACATAAATGAATTATTTTTTATTCATCAAACTTTGTTTGTAGGTTTCTAAATTTTCCAGCACCACGCCCAGTCCCTTGATAACGCAATATAAAGGTTCCTCAGCCAAGAAACAAGGCACGCCCGTGGCTTGTGTTATGAGTTGGTCAGCGTTTCTCAATAAAGATCCGCCGCCGCTTAAAATCATTCCTTTGTCCATAATATCGGCCGAAAGCTCTGGCGGCGTTTTTCTTAAAACCTGTTTTACTCCTTCTATAATTTCCAATAAAACGCCTTTAAGCGGCTCTACTAATTCGTTTGAAGATATTTTAATATTCTTTGGCAAACCAGAAGCCAAATCTCGTCCGCGAATTTCAAAAAACTCTTCTTTGCGTTGCCGCATAGCAGTCCCAATTCTTTTTTTAATTTCTTCAGCTGTCTGCGTTCCAATAGCCAAATTATATTTCTTTTTTATATAATCAAAAACCGCCGCGTCCATTCTATCACCGCCAACCCTAATGGAACTATCAGTAACAATGCCGCCCAAACAAATAACCGCAATCTCCGAGGTCCCGCCTCCGATATTAATAATTAAATTTCCCTGGCTATGACCAATTGGAATTCCCGCTCCAATAGCCGCCAATATCGGCTCTTTGGCAACAAACGCTCTTTTGGCGCCGGCGCTCAGCGCGGCTTCAATGACCGCTCTTCTTTCTGTGGAAGTGGAGCCAACGGGTACGGAAATTATTAATTCCGGTTTAAAAAAATTAAACCCTTTTTGCGCTTTTTGAATAAAATATTTAAGCATTGCCCTGGTTACCCTGTAATCGGCAATCACTCCATCCTTTAAAGGACGGTAAACTGTTATGGTTTCTGGGGTTCTTCC
>PFMI01000041.1 GCA_002785165.1 bacterium (Candidatus Gribaldobacteria) CG_4_10_14_0_8_um_filter_33_9 | reverse complement strand
CCGTGAATAATAACGATTTGTTTTTTCATAATATGCTTATTTTAACCAAGACTCTATGAGTTTAACTCGTCTCTCTCCACAATCAATTTCTGCTTTCACGCCAAGCGGCAAAACCAACTGCGGATCAGTGTGTCCAACGTCAAAATTAGCGACGATTGGTAAACCTGGTTTGTCAAATTCTTTTACAACAATCGAAACTATTTTCTCCTCTAACTTTTTCTTTTCCTCATCGGAATAATCACGCGCGCGGGAGAAGATCATGAAGCGTCGAAGTGTCGGAATATCCAATAAGGATTTTGGGATTTTCGACAATAATTTTCTTATCGAGGGAAGGCAAAATCCGAACAGAATCATCGCCGCCAATTGAAGTGAAAACAGCCTTAATTTCCTGGTCAGCAAAAGCGTCGTTAATATCCTTTGCCCGAACTTGCGGATTGGCTTGTATAAAAGTGGCATCCATTTTTGCGGTTGGAAACTCCTTAATTTTCAAACCCCATTCTTGTAAAACTTTAAGGCCGTTTTCGTAAATATACGGAAACACACTTGGACCTCCCCAAGATGGGGAAACAATCGCTATAGTATCGCCTCGCTTCAATTTTTCTGGTTTTTTGTAAGCCATAGTTTTATTTCAATAGTTCATCAGTGCGGAGTACGGGAATCGAACCCGTGTCTTATTCTTGGGAAGAACATATAATACCATTATACCAACTCCGCTCTCTTATTTTTTTATATTATTTAACGCCAATTTCTTCTAAAAACTTTTGAAAAAAATTTTCTCGTTCTTTATTTTCTCGTTCTTTATTTTCTGTCTCTTTTTTTATCGCGGGAAAACTAACCACATTTTCCCCTTGTTTTTTTAAGTCAAAATCCTCCCGACCAGCTTTTTCTAAATACTCTTTGGTTTTAATTTTTGATATTTTAAGTAAAAAATTGTTTTTTTCCGCTTCTAATTTCTGAACTTCTTGTTTCAAAGAATCTAATTCTTTTTTTATTTTTGTGTTTTCTTTGGATATCTTAAAATTTAAATTTAAAATAAAAACAGTCAGTCCTATTGCCAAAAAAAATAAAAAAATCAGCAAGCGAAAAGAAATTTCTTTCCTCTTTTTAAATTTTCTTAAAGATGTTATCATAAAAAAATATGCGGCTCAAATATAAAACTTTATTTAAAACAATCTGGGCAATTATCGTTTCCCTGATAATTTTAAGTATGATCTCGTGGATGGCGCTTCCTCTTTTTGGCGGATAGTCAAATTATATATTAAATAATTTTTTGGCGTTTTCAGTAGTGGTTTCGGCTATTTTTTTGTAACTTAAATTTTTAATTTCAGCTATTTTTTGAATAATATATTTTAAAGACAAGGGATCGTTTCTTTGTTTTTGATAAGCGGGCGGAGAAAGATAGGGGCAGTCGGTTTCAATTGAAATCCTTTCTAAGGGAATTTTTTTAATTACTTTGTCTAAATTTAGTTTAAATATTATTCCATTAAATCCTAAATATAATCCCATTTCCAAATATCGTTGAGCGACTTCCCAATTGCCGGTAAAACAATGAACCACCCCTTTTGGTTTGACATTTGAATTTTGAAATTTGGATTTTAAAATCTCCAAAAGGTCGCCATGGGCTTTCCTACAATGGAAAATAACAGGTAAATTTAATTTTTGGGCTAAATTTAATTGTTTGAGTAAAACATTTTTTTGTTTCTCTTTAAATAATTCTTGTTTTATTTTGTTTTTTGGCTGACACCAATAATCTAAACCGATTTCGCCAATAGCTTTCACTTTTTCTGAAAGAGCCAATTCCCTATATTTTTTATAATCAAATTTTTCTTCTTTGGTTTTGTATTCAATTTCTTTCTTCGTTTCCAAGTGGTCGGGATGAAGTCCGACAGCCGCATAAACCCCTTGCAAATATTTTTCAGCAATCCGAACCGCTCTGCAAGAAGTAGAATACTGCGAACCTACATTTATCATCCAAACATCATCATCCAAACAATTTTTAATTATTTCCTCGCTATCATTTTTATAAGCGTTAAAATTTAAATGGCTATGCGTGTCTATTAACATAATAATATCATATATTTAACTGTTGACTAACGCTACGTTAAGGCGTGTATTGTAGAATATATAATCTTAACATATGAAACTAACATTACATAAAAATGCTACCACAACAATAACAACAAGACAAATAATCAAGAAAAGTTTTTTGTCTGCTTTTGTTTTGGCAAAGAAATACGGCATTAGCCAGACAACCGCGCTTGATGGAAAAACTCTAAAAGCATTGCCAAAGAATAAAAGAACAAAAAAGATTCATGTATTTGACATAATTTGCCAAAAGAATAAAATAGAACACAGAATTTTTCAGGAGCGCTTTGCGGATCCTTTATACGAATAATAGATGCAATTAAAAATATAAAAAATAGAAATTAAATAGTATACTTTAATGGCGATTGATAAATACGGTAAATTCGCTTACGCCAAAATATATAAAGCAAAAAGATTCAATAAATTTAAATAAAACAAAAATTGATTTTATTTTACCTTTTGAAGTTTTTAGAGAAATAAAATTTTAGAATTTGAAAATCAACTAATCTCGCTAAAACCCTATTGAGTGATCTTTGCTCTCTTCCAATGCTTCCAGCCCGGGTAATTTTTCTCCAGCCAAAAAAGACAACATTGCGGTGCCTCCCGTGGAAACAAAAGAAAACTTATCTAAGACATTGCATTCTCTTAAAGCCCGAACAGTGTCGCCGCCGCCCGCCACTGTAAAACAATCGTTTTTTTGCGCGATTGTTTTGGCTATTTTCTTGGTCCCTTGGCTAAATTTTTCATTTTCAAAATAACCCAAAGCGCCTGACCAAAATATGGTCTGAGAATTTTTAATAATTTCAGAAAAAATTGTTATTGTTTCTTTGCCAATATCAAGCGCCTCCTCTTCTTTTCTAATACTGCCCGCTCCTGTCTCTCTGATATAAATATCGCCTTTTTTGTCGGGAGAAACTAAAACATCAACTGGCAAATGAATCTTGGTTTCAGTTAAATTCATTTTTTTGACAAGATGACAAATTTCATCTTTTGGCCAAGGCTTCCCAATACAAATTCCTTTTACTCTTAAAAGAACATTAGCCACTTGACCTCCGAAAAGAATATGATCGCTAAATTCTAAAAACTTTTCAACAACTTTAATCTCAAATTCAACATCTTTCCCACCGACAATAATACAAAGCGGCTTTTTGACAGTTTTAGAAATGCGAGACAATGATTCAATTTCTTTTTCTAATTGCAATCCCGCAAAATGAGGCAAAAGTTTTGGCAATAAAACTAAAGAAGTGTGGTTGCGATGACAAACTGAAAAAGCTTCATTCACATATACCTCGCCCAATTCCGCCAAAGACTTGGCAAACTCTTTGTCGTTTTCTTCTTCTCCTTTATGATGTCTTAAATTTTCTAAAAGTAAAATTTCTCCTGATTTTAATTTTTCTGTTTTCCATTTCGCCTTCATTCCGACACATTCATTGCAAAATTTTACTCGCGCTTTTAAAAGTTCTTCTAATTTTGGAACTATTATTTTTAAACTAAATTTTTGATTTTGAACGCCAGGCCTCTTCATATGGCTCATTAAAATTATTTTTGCCCCAACATTTTTTAGATATTCAATGGTAGGCAAGGTTTTTTGTATTCTAAAATCATCCTTTATTTTATTATCTTCTATCGGCACATTAAAATCGCAGCGCACAAGAACTTTTTTATCTTTAAAATTGTAATCTTTAAGTGAAAGCATAATTTTCAATTAAAATTTTACTGTTTCTCCGGGTTTTATTTCTCCTTGCTTAAAATTCAATTTTTGCTCTTTTGCTTTTTCTTCAGACAACGCTTGTCTTAATGCCTGTTTCAATTTTTCTTTGTCAGTTTTTTGTTCCCCTATTTCTTGTTTTTTTGTTTTAAAAGAAATCGGTTCTTTTAAAAAAAGCTCTTCCAAAGACAAAGATGGAGAGGAAGGAATTTCAGGAGAACTAAATTCAATGCCTATTTTTTCCAATTCAACAAAATTTTCTAATTTTTGGGGAATTACTGAATTGGGAGCAATTGGGCTTGGAGAAACAGGGGCAGGTATTTTTTTTTGATCCTCTAATTTTTTTAAACAAGATTTACAATAAACAGGCCGTTTGCCATCAGGAGAAAAAATTACTTTTGTCGGTTTTTTGCACAAAAAACATTCAGCATCGTACAAACCCGAAGGAGAAGGAGATGTTCGAGCCGGCGCGGAAACCCATCCTTCTAAACCCTCTGCCCAGCGAGTAATTTTTTCTTCTACTTCTTTTTTGGGTTTTGAATATTTTTCTCTGGAAAGACGAATCACTTCTTCCCGATTATTTTTTTCTTCTCCCATAATTAAAGGGGCAAGAGTTGTGGCGGAAAAAGGTTGAGAAGTAACGCCTTCAATCATCATTTTCAAATAGATATTATAATTAGGTAAATTAACCAAGTCCTGCGTCATAAATGTTGGCGCAAATTCTTTTTCCAAAAATTCAGCGTCAGCCGCTCCTATCCGGAAAGCCACCAAAGTTCCCGCGTTGCCAAAAACAGCGTCCCTTA
>PFMI01000025.1 GCA_002785165.1 bacterium (Candidatus Gribaldobacteria) CG_4_10_14_0_8_um_filter_33_9 | reverse complement strand
AGGGATAGTCATATTTCTACAATTTACCGCGCTTCATACACCATTTTTTCAGAAAATCCTACATACAACACCACTCTCGCTTTCAGAATGGCTTGTTATTATTCCAATCGCTTCGTCAATTATCTTAGTTGAGGAAATACGCAAATTCTTTTACCGAAGAAAGTTAATTTAAAAATAGTTGTAAAAATTAATAACCAAATCTATGACAAATTGCCTTTATAGTCCAAAAAAATAGCTTCGTCAGCTTTTTTAGAATCAATAAATTTTCCATTAAGCCAAATTTTTATTGTTTTTTTATAAAACCTCTACTTGCTCTTTTTTCCCCTCTTCTTTTTTTAATCCTAAATAATTTTCAACTATTTCAAAAACAATTCCTGCCAAAGGGATAGCTAAAATTGCGCCTAAAAATCCCCAAAGAGTTCCGCCAATAGCTAAAGCCATTAATACCAAAGCAGGAGGAATCCCAGTAAATTTTTTAAACAAAACAGGGGAAAGAAGGTTATTTTCTATTTGTTGAATAATTATTAAACCCAATAAAACAAAAAATGCCTTAGACAGGGATTCAGTCGCAACTGTTAAAACAATAATCGCTCCCGCGACAAGAGGCCCAACCACAGGAATAAAATCAAAAATACCAAAAGCAAAACTAAATATAAAAGCATGTTTTACTTCCAAAAAAATTAAAAAGAAATAACACAAAAGACCAACAAATAAACCTCCAATAATTCTGGAAAAGAACCAACCGCTTACCTGTTTTTTTACTTTTGGTAAAAGATTAAAAAGCCGTTCCCTGTGTCCAATTGGAGCGAAATTAGCCAAGACCCTTTCTAAAAAATTTTTTTCCAAAGACAAAAAGAAAGATAAAGAAATTACAAATATCATTGTTGTGACTCCGCCGAAAAAAGCAATCAAAGCATTGACAGCGCTCTCTCCCGCGATTTTTAAATTATTCTCTAAAAAAGATAAAAAGGACTGGGAATCCTGCAAAAATCCATATCCAATTTTTTCAAAAAAAGGCGAAATTTTTTGAAAATACAAAGGAAGATTAGAACTAAATTGTTTAATTTCTAAAAGAAAAATAGGAGCAGATTTATATAGGAAAACACTTATAATAGTCAATAATCCAAAATAAATAACAATGGCGACTAAAATTCTTGGAATTTTTTTCTGTTCCAAAAAATCTATGGAAAAATTGAAAAGAATGGAAAGGATTAAAGCAAAAACAAACCAAATAAGCAATTTCCTAATCGTAAAAAGGAAATAAAGTAAAATCACTATTGCCGTAATTTTCAAACAAAAATCCCAATTTATATTTAAGGTTTTTTCTTCATACATAAATTAAAGTATTAATAGTTTTTTAAAAATTTTATCATCTTTATGCGGGCCGAGCAATGCCAAGTTAAGATTTTTCGGCTGGAAAATATCTTTTGCCGCCATCAGAACATCATTGCTTGTGATCTTATCAATTTTAGCATAAATTTTTTTTGGTAATAAAATCTTGTTTTCCAATAATTCCTGTGTTCCATAAAAAGACGCTTGACTGTTTGATGATTCCAATCCTAAAGCCATTTTGCCTTTAATATTATCTTTGGCTTTTTGAAGCTCGGTTTCTGACACTTTTTTTTCTGATATTTTTTTATATTCTTTTAAAACTATTCCAATCGCTTCCTCTGTTCTTTTTGTATTTATTCCAGCGCAAGTAACCAAACAACCAGTATCAGTAGTATTATCCGAAGCAGTGGAGATATAATAAGCCAAACCTTTTTCTTCTCTCACGGAAATCCAAAGTCGAGAACTCATCATCCCGCCCAAAATTACAGCTAAAATATCCTGAACATATTTTTGCGGATGGAAAAAATTATAACCTCGCGCTCCCAAGCAAAGATGAGTTTGGTCGGTTTTTTTAAAATGAACCAAAAATTTTGGTTGGTCTTGCTTTTCAATTACTTTTAACTTCTCCTTTAAAGGAGAAGTGTTTATTGTTTTAAAATATTTTTTAATTTTTTTTATAGAAAATTCAGGATTAATATTGCCAGCCAAACAAATTACGGTATTTTTGGCTGAATAATGATTTTTTTGATAATTTAAAAAATCTTTTCTTTTTAATTTTAATATTATTTCTTTTTCTCCTAATATCAACCAGCCAGCTGGCTGGTTTCCATAAAGCAATTTTTGCCAAAGGTCGTGAACATAATCCATGGGTGAATCTAAATTCATATTAATCTCTTCAACAATTACTCTTTTTTCTTTTTCAATTTCTTTTTCTTCTAATTTTGAATTTAAATAAATATCTGAAACCCAATCTAACACAATGTCCAAGTGTTTAGAATTTACTTTTGCATAATAACCAGTGCATTCTTCGCCGGTAAAAGCGTTGTAAATTCCGCCAATTCTATCTAAGGGTTCAATAGTGGCAATTTTGTCAGGCCTTTTTTTTGTTCCTTTAAAAAACATATGTTCCAAAAAATGCGAGATGCCGTTGATTTTTTTGGTCTCATATTTTGAACCAGCGCCAACCAAAACTAAAACCGTTACTGCCTCTGTGTTTTTCATGGGCGCGGTAATTATTCGCAGCCCATTTTTAAGAATTGTTTTTTTATACATTTATTTTGTGTTATTATTAAATAATATATTATTATAAATACTATGCAAGAAAAACAAATTTATTTATTGCGCACCAAAAAAATTATTATATTTGATATGGATGGCACTTTAACCAAAAGCAAAATCGCTGTGGATATAGAAATGGCTTGTCTTATTTGCCAATTGCTTGATAAAAAAATAGTGATAATCGCGAGTGGCGCGGATTTTCCTCAAATTAACAAACAACTTTTTAATTATTTAAAATGCGCTAAAACGCGATTTAAAAATCTTTTTATTCTTCCTGTTAATGGAGGAAGCTTGTACAAATATCAAGTTAACAAATGGCAAAAAGTATATGAAAATGCATTATTAACAAAAGAAAAAATAAAGGTCTTCACAGCTTTTAAAAAAGCTTTGTGCGACATTTATTATATTCCGCCTAAAAAAACATACGGTAAAGTCATAGAAGAACGAAAAAGCCAAATTACTTTTTCAGCGCTGGGACAAAAAGCAACATTTATTAAAAAAAAAGAGTGGAATATGAAAAACGACACCCGACCTCAAATTAGAACTGCTTTAAAAAAATATTTGCCTAATTTTAACATATATATAACCGGAACCACTTCAATAGACATAACAAAAAAAGGAATTGACAAGGCATACGGAATAAGGCAAATAATGAAATTATTGTCTGTCTCTAAAAAAGAAATTGTGTATGTCGCTGAAACATTTTATAAAGACGATAATAATTACGTAGTAAAACGCGCGGGAGTATCTTGTATAAAAGTCAAAGATCAGGAAGAAACAAAAACTCTTATCCGTCTTATTCTTTTATTTTTAAAATGAAATCTTTAATTCGCAAAATTTTTCCCAAACCCTTGTTTGAATTTTTATTAAACAAGTATCATTTTCTGCTGGCTTTTTTAGGCGCTTTGATTTATAGATTTCCTTCCAGAAAATTAAAAGTTATTGGCGTTACGGGTACCAATGGAAAAACAACAACAGTAGAAATGATTTCTAAAATTTTAGAACAAGCGGGATATAAAGTTGCCATTTCCTCTTCTATAAAATTTCAAGTTGGAAAAAAAAAATGGTTGAACGAATCAAGGATGACCATGCCAGGACGATTTGCTTTACAAAAATTATTAAGAACGGCTGCGCTTAATAATTGCCAATATGTTGTGATAGAAGTAAGTTCGGAAGGAATCTTGCAGCACCGTCATAGATTTATTAATTTTGAAACAGCCATATTCACTAATTTATCTCCAGAGCATATTGAAAGGCATCATTGTTTTGAAAATTATCGTCAAGCCAAAGGAAAATTATTTCAGGCAACAAAAAATATTCACATTGTGAACATTGACGATGAGAATGCGGAATATTTTTTACAATTCCCTGCCAAAAAAAAATATCTATATAAAGTCAAAGGGCAAAAGGCAATAATCAAAATTATAGATAAAAATTCAAAAATTTTAGAAGAATTAGAAGATTTGAATATTAATTTAAAATTATTGGGAAATTTTAATATTTATAATGCGCTGGCCGCGATTTGTGTTGGAATGTCGCAAAAAATTAGTTTGGAAATTTGCAAAAAAACCATGGAAAAAATTGAGGGAATTCCGGGCAGAATGGAGGAAGTAATTTCTCAACCGTTTAAGGTTTTTATTGATTACGCGATTACTCCGGTTGCTTTAGAAAAGGTTTATCAAACACTATCCACAAACTATTTGCCTGCGCAGGCAGGCAAGCAAGTCGCTAAGCTAATTTGTGTATTGGGCGCTTGCGGTGGCGGCAGAGATAAATGGAAAAGACAAATTTTTGGGAAAATAGCGGCAAAATATTGCGATGAAATAATTATCACCAACGAAGACCCGTATGATGAAAATCCTATCCAGATTTTATCAATGATAAAATCTGGAATTCAAAATTTAAAAGCAACTGAAATTTTAGATCGTCGAGAAGCAATCAAAAAAGCTTTAAATTTGGCAAATAAAAACGACACGATTATAATTACCGGCAAAGGCTGCGAGCTGTGGATGTGCGTTGAAAAGGGCAAGAAAATTCCCTGGAATGACCGCGAAATTGTTCGTGAAGAATTTAAAAAATTAAAAAAATAAAAATGAAAAAAGTTTTTAATGGAAACAATAGATTTAATAAACTTTTTATAAGAATGTTTTTAACGATTATTGCGGGAACTTTAATTGTTGAAGGAGCAATAAAAATATCAACCTTGCCCAAGGATCAAACCTCTTGGGGACACTCGGGACATTCGGAGTGCAAAAACATTCCCGATCTTCCAGATGGGACAATTAAAATGGCTGTTAAAATTATTGATGGAGACACTTTTTTAATTGAAAATGGCTACGCGGTCAGAATTTTAGGCATTAACGCAGATGAAAAAGATTATTCTTGTTATGACGCTGCTAAAAATAAATTAGAAGAATTCATTTTAAATCGCGAAGTGAAATTAGAAAAAGGAGAGAAAAATTTAGACCAGTATTGCCGCTATTTGAGATATGTATTTATTGACGACAAAAATGTTAGTTTGGAATTGGTAAAAAACGGATTGGCAATAGCTTATTTTTTTCCAGAAAATATTAAATATCAAAAAGAAATTTCTATTGGAGAAAAACAAGCGAAAGAAAATAAAATCGGGTGTAAATGGTTAGATGTTAAGCCGATAGAAAGAAAATAATCAAGCCCCGACAATCCATTGCCAAAGTTTTTTTAATTTTTCGGAAAATTTTTTTTTGATTTCTTGTTCCATTTCTTGTCTTTCTTTTCTAAATTCTTCTTTGAAAAAAGATGTTTCTTTTTCTATCCAGATTTTGATTTTAGGAAAATTTTTTTGCTTCCAAATTTCAATAATCTTTTGGTGAATTTTTTCCCAAACAGAAAAAAATTCACCTGGCAGTTTTTCTGTTTTCTCTATTATTTTTTCAATTGAAAGTTTATTTTCCATCTGCTTCTCTTCCTGCGCCAAACCAAAATTCGGCAGTAAAACACTAATTATTATTAAAAATACCATTATGTTTTTCATGATTATTTAGAAATTAGGAATTAAAAATTAGAAATTTTTCTTGGCTTCTTCAATCCTTTCTATTGTTTTTTCTTTTCCTAAAATTTCCGCTATTTCAAAAGGGCTTGCTGACGCTTTTTTGCCGCTTAATGCAACTCGCAATGGCCACAAAAGCTTTCCTCTGTCTCCTTCTCCAATTTTTCCGGCTAATTTTAACAAAATCTGTTCCAAATTTTGTTTCGTAAAATTTTCTTTTTTTATTTTACTCAATGTTTTTTTTAATTTCTCAAGAAATTGCTTAATTTCTTTTTCTCCCGCGTCTTTCCAAGACAAAAGCTCTTTGGGATAAATCAATTTCTTTTTGAAAAAAAAGTCAATTAAATCCGGGATTTCTGAAAGTTTTTTTAACCGCTCCTGATATAAACCAACAATATTCATTAAACATTCAAAAGAAATTTCTTCTTTAGTTTCTTTTATTATAAATTTTTGCTCAATTATTCCCGCTCCATAAGCTGGCGGATATTGCTCTGTTTCAAAATGGGTTTCAATTAAATTCGCTCCAATTAAATAAGGAAAACAAAGTTCGGTTAATTTTTCTTTTGATTTTTGTCTAATATAAAAACCATTGATCCAATCCAATTTTTGGAGGTTAAACACAGCCGCTGATTTTTGCATTCCTTCTAAAGAAAATTTTTGAATTAATGCGGATAAAGAAAAAATTTCTTTTTCGGTTCTCGGACTCCATCCTAAAAAAGCCAAAAAATTTATCAATGCTTCGGCTAAATATCCCTCTTTTTTATATTCCAAAATTGATTTAATATTATGCCTCTTGCTTAATTTTGCCCTATCCAGTCCCAATATCAAAGGCAAGTGAATATATTTTGGCGATTCTATTCCTAATGCCTCTGCTAATAAAATCTGTTTGGGCGTATTAGAAATATGATCTTCCCCGCGGATAACATGAGTTATTTTCATTTCAAAATCATCAATAACCAAAGCCAGATTATAGAGAGGCGTAGCCAAGTCCCTTGCCACCACTATGTCTCCAAAATTTGCGCTGTTTTGCTCAATTTTTCCCCTTAAAAGATCTTCAAAAATAACTTTTTTAAGCGGTGTTTTAAATCTTAAAACATAAGATTTTTTTTCTTTTAAATTTTTCGCAATTTCTTCTTCTGAAAGATTGGCGCATTTTTCCGAATATCTCGGCGATTCGCCAATGCTTATTAAATAATTTTTGTGCGCCTCAAGCTCTTCCAACGAACAAAAACAATAATAAATTTTTTTTTCTTTTAAAAGTTTTTTAATATATTGAGTATAAACATGAGCCCGTTCGCTCTGTCTATACGGACCTTCATCCCATTCCATTCCAAGCCATTTTAAAGATTCTAAAATATCTTTTTCATATTCTGGTTTTGATCTTTCTTTATCAGTATTTTCAATTCTTAAAATAAATCTTCCTTGATTTTTTTTAACAAAAAGATAATTAAAAAAAGCAGTTCTAGCCGCGCCAATGTGAAAATAACCGGTTGGAGAAGGCGCAAATCTCACTCTAACTTCTCCCGGACTTGTTAATTTTAATTTTTTAGTCATTTTATTTTTCTTTTCCATTTTGTTTTATTTCCATAAGATATGCAACAAGATAAGAAGCAATAATCTTAGCCGCTTGAGGTCGGGCGAAATTAAGGGACTTTTCTGCCATATTTTCTAAAATGTCTGGTCTGGAAAAAAGATGTTTCAATTTAGCCAGAAAAAAATGAGGATTAAAATTTATTTCTTCAATAACTTCGCCTCCGCCTTGTTCGGCAAAAACATAAGCATTTTTTCTTTGATGATCTTGCGCAGCCGAAGTCAAAGGTATTAAAATAACCGGTTTGGCGCTAGCCGCGATTTCAAAAATACTTCCAGCCCCTGCCCTGGAGACGATTAAATCAGAAGCTCCCAAAGCATATTTTGAAAAGGTTTCATTCAAAAAAGCGAATGGATGATAAAATTTTTTTAGTTCTTTGTCAAATAAAATTGCCTCTGCTTCGTTTTTAATCTGATTAAAACCTTTTTCTCCGATTTGATGAATTATTTCAAAGTCCTTTAAAAATTCCAGTAAAATTTCCAAAATTGTTTCATTGATTTTTTGCGCGCCTTGAGAGCCGCCCAAAATCAAAATTAATGGTTTGCTTCCTTGAAGATTAAAAACCTCTTTTGCTTTTTCCTTAGAACCATTTAAAATTTCTTTTCTGATCGGATTGCCCACAACAATTCTTTTGTCTTTTGGAAAAAATGTTGTTTGCGCAAAAGAAATAAAAATTTCTTGGACCCATTTACTTTCTACTTTTGAAGCAAACCCCGGTTCTATATCTGATTCGTGCAAAAAAATAGGAATACTCAAAACATTAGCCATAAAAGCCACGGGAAAAGAACCAAATCCTCCCTTGCTGAAAACTAAGTCCGGAGCCAGAAAAAAAAGCCAAAAAAGGGATTGAATAAAACCGAGCGGCATTTTAAATAGGTCCAAAAGATTTTCCAAAGAAAAATATCTTCTTATTTTGCCGCAGAATATTTTTTTAATTTTTACTCCTTCTTGACGCAGCAATTTTAAGCCATGTTTATCATCGGGTCCAATATAATAGAGCCCTAAATTTTTTGTTGGAGGTAAAACCTCTTTTTTTATTGCGCGAACAATGGCTAAAATAGGAAAAATATGCCCACCACTCCCGCCACCAGTAAAAACAATTTTCATATTTTTATTTTTAACGCTTAGTTTTATTTTACAGATTTTGAGATGTTAAGCAATATCCCTATGCCCATCATTTCCGCTATTAAGTGCGAAGCGCCGTAGCTGAAAAACGGCAAAGGTATGCCTGCTAAAGGCAAAATTCCAATAATCCCGGCGATATTGGCAAACGCTTGGAAACACAACCAAAAAGTTATTCCTATTCCCAAAAGTTTCACAAATTCCGTTTCAGAATTTAGGGCTATTTTTATTCCTCTCCACGCAAAAAGAACAAAAAGCAAGATTAAAAATGCGCAACCCAAAAATCCGGTTTCTTCTCCTATTATGGCAAAAATTGAGTCGGTCATTGAATGCGGTAAAAAACCAAACTTCTGCCTGCTCAAACCTAATCCAAGCCATTCTCCTATACCCCATAATTTACCAGAGCCAATAGTGATAAATGATTGCTTTAATTGGTAGCCGATTCCCAAAGGATCTATTTGAGGGTCAAAAAGAGGCAAAATCCGATTCAATCTATAAGGCGAAACCTTTATTAATATAGCGGCTAAACCTGTACCAGCTATAATTAAAAAAACAGAGTGCCACCAGGGAGTGCGGCTTGCAAAATAAATAACAAAAGCGGTTGAAAAAATTATAACAAAAGTGCTGAAATCAGGCTGACTTAATAAAATACCAGCTAAGAGTCCAATCATAATCAAAAAAGCGCCAAAAATCTGCAAGTTATTTTTTTTAGAACTTTTTTTAGTTTCTAATTTACCGGAAAGCCAAGTTGCCATATAAAACAAAAAAGTAATTTTTAGTAATTCTGATGGCTGAAAAGAAATCGGACCTAGATATAGCCACCGTTGCGCTCCTTGAATTTCCGGACTAATCGCAGAAAAACCCACCAAAAACAAACAAATAAAATTTAAAACAAGTAGAAAAAAACTTATTTTTTTCAAAAAATTTAAATCTAATTTATATAGGATAAAAGCCGCAAAAAGACCAGGGATAAAACCACATAATAATTGATGCAACCCATAATGCCAACCATTCCCGTATCTTTCCAAAGAAAAAGGAAAAGAAACAGAAAAAACCATAAAAATACCCCAGCCTATTAAAAGAGTTAAAATGCCGAGCAAAAAATAATCAACTTGTCCTTCTTTATAATTATCGTTATTTAGAGCCATAATATTTCACATATTTTTTAAATAAATTACCTCTTTCTTTATAGTTTTTAAAAATTCCAAAACTTGCCGAAGCTGGAGACAAAAGACAAATTTTCCCTTTTTTGGTATGCTGATAAGACAATTTTATTGCGTCTTGCATATTGTCTATAAAAAAATGCTTTGGCAGTTGCGCAGGGGTCAGACCCCTGCGCAATTTAATTATTTCTCGCCAAATTTTCTCTCCGGTTGAAGGAAACAAGATTAAAGTTTTAATTTTGCTTTGTAGTATTTTTTTAGTCAATTTTTCAAAATTAACATTTTTATTAGAGCCGCCCAAAATAATCGTCTCTATTTTATTTCCTAATGTTTGAATGGCTGCCATTGTTGCCTCGGGAATGGTAGCGGCTGAATCATTATAAAAAGTAATTTCTTTAAATACTCCGAATAATTCCAATCGGTGAAAAGAAGTTTTAAAATTTTTAATTGTTTTTTCAATAATTTTTGAATCAATTTTAAATATTTTCGCCACTGCTATAGCCGCTTCTCTATTTAATTTATAATATTCTCCTTTAATCGGGATTTTTTTTGCCTTTGATTTTTTACTAATTTTTTTAACGATTTTATCTTGAATATTATAAACCAAATAATCATCTTTTTTTTGATGAAGAGCGATATTGGTTTTGGCGTTTGCGTAATCTTCAAAATTTTTATAATAGTCCAAATGGTCTGCGAAAAGATTTAAAAAAACCGCAATATGAGGAGATTTTTTAAGATTATAAAGCTGATGGCTGGACAATTCATAAACATAGACATCTTCTGGAGTTGTTGAAAATAAAAAATTCAATACTGGCTTGCCAATATTTCCAATTAAATGCGCTTTAACGCCTCCTGCTTTTAAAATTTTACAAACTATTGAAGCAGTAGTCCCTTTTCCCTTTGTTCCAGTTATTCCAAC
Organism: bacterium (Candidatus Gribaldobacteria) CG_4_10_14_0_8_um_filter_33_9; assembly: GCA_002785165.1. Lineage (GTDB taxonomy): Bacteria > Patescibacteriota > Minisyncoccia > Minisyncoccales > CG1-02-41-26 > PFMI01. The sequence goes on along the minus strand of PFMI01000025.1, from coordinate 2,085 downwards.
AATCTTTCCTGGACAGTTATCAAAAAAAATCTCGGTTTGAGAAGTAATTTTACCGAGATCGGGTCTCAATAAGCTTTTAAAAGAAATTCCCGGCGACTTGATTATCACATCATAATCTTTAATTGATAGGAGATAATCTTTGCCAAGATGGTATTTTATTTTTTTGACATTTGATATTGGACATTTGACATTTTCATTTTGGTCCGCAATCCCTAATATTTTTTTAGGAAATAACTTTCTCAAAACCAAATAACTATCCTTCCCTTCTTTGCCAAATCCTAAAATCAATATCTTTTTGTTTTCAAAATTTTTTTTTAAATTATTTAAAAACATATTTATGTAATTTTAAAAGTCAAAAGTCAAAAACATAATTTTTTAATTTAGAATTATTATATTTTACTCTTTAAAAAAAATTTTACCACTTTTAAATTGCGCGAAAATGCTTTTGTTTTAAAAAATTAAGAGTATAATCTAAAAACAGAAATGCTCTTTTATAATTAAATAAACCCCAGGCTTTTTTGGGGATGTATTTTCGCTCGCTCGCTTGAAAATAAAATCTTAGAAAAGGAGGTAAAAATGAAGATAGTTTTGATTGAACCAAAATCTAACCTAAATATCTATTCTCAATGGGCGCATATTCCAAGATTGGGAATAATTATTTTGGGAACGATATTAAAAAAAGCAGGGCATGAGGTAAAAATTTATATTGAAGAAATTTCCAAAATTAATTGGGACAAAATCTATGAAGCCAACGTGGTCGGAATATCTACCATTACTGCCACTGCTCCAAAAGCTTTTGAGATAGCAAAAAAAATAACAATGGCGGAAAGAAAAATTCTTGTAATTTTAGGAGGCTCTCATCCCACTTTTTTACCAGATGAATCTTTAGAATATGCCGACTTCGTGGTTAGGGGCGAAGGAGAAGAGATAGTTTTGCCGCTAATAAAGGCAATAGAGCAAGGAAAAGGATTTGAAAAAATTAACAATCTTTCCTATAAGATGTTTGGGAAAAACTTTCATAATCCTTTTATCCTAACTGGGTGCGATTTAAACAAATTACCGATTCCTGATTTTTCTTTGATTGACAGTTGGGACAAAAAAAAGAAAGTGACTTTCCCCATTCAAACCACCAGAGGTTGCCCGTATAACTGTACATTCTGTTCTGTAACTAAAATTTTCGGACACAAATTAAGATACAAAACTCCTGAAAAAGTTATCAAAGAATTAGAATGGCAAATATCCGAGTGGGGCGCTGAAGAATTTTTCTTTGTGGATGATAATTTTACCGCATACAAAAAAGGGGCAAAAGAATTACTCAAGAAGATAACGGAAAAAAACTTGGATATCAAATGGATTGCTCAAGTAAGGGCTGATGCGGCAAAAGATGAGATATTACTAATGCTAATGCGGAATGCTGGCTGTCAAATGGTGTGTATTGGAATGGAATCTGTAAACCCTGACACTCTATTAAGCGCTAAAAAATCCCAGACTATTGAAGAAGTCCGACATGCTATTAAAAAATTCCACCAATACAAAATGCGAGTTCATGGAATGTTCGTTGTTGGATTTGACACTGATAGTTTGGCAACAACAAAAGAAATAGTCCAGTTTGCCAAAAAAGAAGGCGTTGATTCTGTCCAAATTTTTCCGCTTGTGCCATTGCCTGGGACAGAAATTTATAAGGAATTTAGCAAAAGATTATTGGGCGCTGGCTGGGAAAAATATGATGGTCACCATGTGGTATTCAATCCAACGCAAACCAGTTCTTACCGTCTTCAACTCGCAATAATGAAAGCTCATGCTGAATTTTATTCTCTATGGCAAATAATGAAAAAACTTTTAAAACGCGATTGGTTCAGCGCGGGAATCAGGATGTACGGAAGACAGCTGGCAGAAAAATGGAAAAATCAAAAAAGCGTAAAAAAATATTTGCAAAAACTCAAGTTCCTTGCTGTAAAACATAAATAGAATGCAAAATGGCGGCATATATGCCGCCATTTTTTTATTAATAGAGGGTGTTATCCCTATATTTTCTGCGCTTGCATCGGAAAAATAAAAACTTCGTTTTTCTTTTTCCTCTGCTTC
>PFMI01000050.1:6843-14351 GCA_002785165.1 bacterium (Candidatus Gribaldobacteria) CG_4_10_14_0_8_um_filter_33_9 | reverse complement strand
AAAGGTTGCGCAGAATTTTCTGATCTACTTTATAATTATAAAAGTCAAACCATTTTAATCTGCATTTTTGTTTCTTCTATTTTACCAAATTTTTTACCAAATTTCGGCAATTTGGAAGTGTTACCAATGTATCTCATCAAGCGCAGTTTGCTATTGCCTTCAATTTCCTAAATTTTCAACACTTAAATTTCATAATCAGGCGGGATTTGCCATAAATCAATAATATATTTTATCAGCTCTTGACCAAGCGGCACCGCGGATTGACCTGAATCTTTTGCCTTAGGATTATCCAATTTTACATAAATTAAAAATCTTGGCTCCATTGCCGGAAAAAAACTAATAAAACTTTGGATTGTTTCTGTGTCTGAATATCCTCTGTTTTCTTTCAATGGCACCTGCGCGGTGCCAGTTTTGCCCGCGATAGAATAGCCGGCAATTTTTGCTTTTCGAGCCGCGCCATTATCAACCACGCTAATAAGCATTGACGAAAGAGTGGCCGACGTCTCTGCGGACATAACTTTTTTTTGAATTTGAGACCGTGTCTCCATAATTTGCCCATCTGGTTTTACAATTTTTTCCACCACAAAAGGACGCATTAAATTTCCGTGATTGGCAATAGCTCCAAAAAATCTGACTAACTGAATTGGGGTTGATTGAATTCCTTGACCAAAACTCGCCACTGCTAAATCCCTGGGACGCGATTCTTCTATTAAAGTTTTATTTTCTGAAAAAACTTCTCCAGCTAAATCAATTTCTGTTTTTTCAAAAAGCCCGAAATTTTTCAGGTATTTTAAAAACAGCGTTGGCCCAAGTTTTTGTTGGACAAACACAGCGCCTGTGTTAATTGACTCCTCTAAAACATCGGTCATTGATTGCTCGCCCCAAACCCTGCGGCCATAATTATGGATTGAAGGACCGCCGATATTAATAAAACCCTCATCAATATAAGTCATTTCAGGAGTTATTAATCCTTCCTCAACAGCCGCGGCAAAAGTTATTGGTTTAAAAACCGAACCTAATTCAAAAAGCTTTTGGAAAACAGGATTAAGAAATACATCATAATTTTTTTCTTCCCCGTAGCAATTGGGATCAAAACTAGGGAAAACAGCTAACGCTAAAATTTTGCCTGTCTTTGGTTCAATAACAATAATTTGACCCGAATCAATATTCCATTGTTCTTTGGCTTTTAATAATAATTTTTCAGTAAAATATTGAAGCTTATAATTTAAAGTTAAAAAAATATCAGCTCCCTTAAGAACATTTTTTCGTTCTTTAAAAAATAAAGTTAAATATCCCAACGGCGATTTGCCCTTTTGACCAAACTCTTTTTCTCCTTCCAAAATTTCGTTATAAGAGGATTCTATCCCGTATTGCCCCTCTCCTTTGGTATTCAAAAAACCAAGTATATGAGAAGCCAATCCTTTTTGAGGATAAACTCTTCCCCAAACCTTATCAGCGACAATTCCTTTAAGTTTTTTTGTTTCTATTTGTTCCAATACCTGTTTTGAAACCTCTCTTTTTAGAGTGTTTCCTGTTTTAAAAAAAGAAAGCAAATCCTCTTTTTTTTCCATCAAAACCTCACTTAAAATACCGGCTGTTTCTGTAAATTCTTCTTGAGGAATTTTTTGAGAAAAAACATAAATTATATTTTTCTTTTTTGTCTGCGCCAAAGGAATTTTTTCTTCATTAAAAAAAATCCCTCCCCTTTCTCCTTTAATTTCTCCAAAAGAAATTTGTTGACCCTTTGCTAAAGCCTCATAGTATTCTCCTTTTTGTATTTGGAGACAATATAATCTATAGAGAATTAAAAGAGAAAAACAAATCAAAAAAATAAATATCAATTTAAAACGCCAATTTGTCATTTTTTTTAATCCTGCGATTTTTTGGGGACAAAGCCAGTCCCCGCGGGCAACAGACCATAAAACCCACAAAGGCACTTTAATGATTCTTCTGAGTCAAATGTTCGCCAGGGAAAGAAAGGTATCTAATTTCCGAGACTTTAACCAAATCAAGAGATTTAATTTCTTCTTCTATGTTTTTTAAAGCAAACAATTTAACATATTCTTTTTCTAAAATTAAACCTTGTTCAGACAAACTTTCTATTTTTTCCTGTTCAATTTTAATAAGATAATTATCTTTAATCAAATTTTGTATTTGAAAAAGATAAAAAATTAACAAAGAAATCATGAGCAAAAAAATTACTCCGACAAAAAAACGAAAAAAACTTTTAGAAATAGGAAAATTAAAATCCGCGAAATTAAAAGGGAAAGTTAAAGTAAATTGTTGAGTTTTCATAGAATTTTTATATGGTTATTGCCGCTCTTAATTTTGCCGATCTTGCCTTGGGATTTTTTTCAATTTCTTCCAAGCAAGGAATAAGCGGTTTTTTAAATAAAATTTGAAGACGACCTTTTTTTTGATTTTCTCTAAAAAAATTTTTTACTATCCTATCCTCTAAAGAATGGAAAGAAATTATCACTATTCTTGCTCCTTTCTCTAATACCTCTAAAATCTGCGGAAGAACTTGTTCAAGATTTTTTAATTCATCATTAACAGCAATCCTTAAAGCCTGAAATGTTCTAGTGGCAAAATGCAATCTTTGATGCTGATACCAAACAGGTGTTGCTTTTTCTATAATGCCCTTTAATTGAAAAGTGGTTTTTATATGCTTAATTTTTCTTTGCTCCGTGATTTTCGCGGCAATGCTTTTGGCAAATCGCTCTTCCCCGTATTCTTTTAAAATCCTTTCAATTATTTTTTCCGGCCATTGATTTATAATTTCTCCAGCTGTCAATTTTGAACTTCTGTCATATCTCATATCAAGCAATTCGTCTTTTTTAAAAGTAAATCCTTTTCCAGATTCTTCCAAATGCCATGTAGACATTCCCAAATCAAATAAAATTCCATTAACTGGTCCAAACTTTTCTTTTTTAACAATCTCTTTCAAATTAGCGTAAGAATTATTTATTAAAATTAATCTTTTTGAAAATTCTGTCATTCGGGACATTAATTTTCTATAAAGCTCTGAATCAATTTCAATTCCCAACACTTTTCCATTTGGTTTATTTTTCTCGAAAATAGTTGCAGCGTGTCCCGCTTCGCCAATCGTAGCGTCTATAAAATTCTCGTTTGATTTAGGGTTAAGATATTCAATAATTTCTTTTTGTAATACAGGAATGTGCATTATATTCCTAATTCTTTTAAACGTTCCGCCATATCGCCCACTTCCATTTCCGTCTTCTTTTGATATTCCTGCCATTTGTCTTCATCCCAGATTTCCACTCGGTTATACAATCCAGCAATAACTACTTGTTTTTTAAGAAAAGCATAATTTTTTAAATAATCAGGAATTAAAATTCTTCCCAAACCATCAAAATCAACTTCCATAGCGCCAGCCAGCATAAGCCGAACAAAGCCCCGAGCGTCAGCTTGCGACAAAGGCAATTTAGAAAGCTTTTCCGCTAATTTTTGCCATTCATCTATAGGATAAAGAAAAAGACAATTATCAAGACCGCGCGTAATGACCGCTTTTTTACTCAAAAGTTTTCTAAATCTAACTGGAATTGCTAATCTTTTTTTCTCGTCTATTTTGTAATTGTATTCTCCCAAAAACATATGATTGAAAATTAAAAATTATATTCTCATACACTAAATTTTTCTAAATTCTAAATACCGCATACTCACAATTTTATTGTAGAAAATATAAACTTTCTAAGTTATCCCCTTTTTTATTAAGTTATCCCAACCTTTTCCACAATTATCCACTTGTTTCCTTTTTACTCCATTTTAATCCAGATGTCAATAATTCTTTTCCATTTAAAATTTTGTTGATAAATCAAGCAAAATCAAACAAAAAAAAGAAAAAACCCTCTTTGTTTGAAGGTTTTTTCCACAACTTATCCACCAATAAACCTCTCTTAATTATTTTTCTTCATTAAAATTCGGAATCTGCGGCAAAATTTCTTCTGAACCTGAAACATTACCTGTTTTTGGCAGTATTGCTCCCATCATTGAGGATAAAATTTCTTCAATTCCTTTGTAATTCTGCGGCATTTCAATTTTTACTTCTTTATTGAAGTCAAAAATTTTCATTTCCAATACAAAATTAATTTTTCCTTTTGTTTTTGAATCTGGGTCAAAATCCGCAACATTTATTTCTTTTTCAATTTTTATTTTTTTTAACCAAACATTTCCTTTTTCCAACCAAAAATCAATTTTCAATGGAGAAATTTTTTGCCAGGTTGCTTCAAATTTATCATCAAAAGCTTTCTGAATTTTTTCAAATTCATTTTCAGATTCAGATTCAGATTGCGCTTCTGGCTGATATTTTTTAACAACTCTCAAAATTTCAGGAATCAACGCTTTTATAGTTTCCTTTTTAAAGCTAACCAAATAATGCTGCGCTTTCACTCCGTCTAAATTTTCTTCGCCAAGATTTTTTTCAATCTTAAATATCTCTATCCCCTTTAAAAGCGGTTTGATTTCTTCCACAAAGGCCTGTTGGTCAAATGAGGTCTCCAATGAGGTCTCTGAAGACGGAAACATTTCCTCTAATTTTTTCTTGTCAATTTTAATCCACTGATTTTTAAAACCCGCAATAATCTCGGCCGGGAGAAAAGGCAACGAAGGTAAAGTGGTTATTTGGAAATAAATATCTTTACCAAATGTCTTTGCTTTTCCTTTGGCTTGTATTTCTACTCCTTCACCAGTCATTTTAAAAACCAAGTCAGAATCGGTCTTTACATTTTCCAAATCCGTTTGATCGACAACTCCTGAAATAAAAAATGAAAAATCGCCATTCTGTCCGTTTTCTGGCGTAATTTTCAATTTAATATCTTCTTCTATTTTGTAAGTTTTTGCTTGAAACGATTTGGCAATGGCTTTTTCAATGATTTGTGAAGAAGCGTTTACAAAAGGATTCCAACTCGGATTCCATGTTTTTGTGGCTAACAATCCTATGCCCACGCCCAAAATCAACACCAGCATAACTGAAACAATGCTCTTAATATTTGCGATGTTTTTGATATTCATTATTTTTTTACTCTTTATTAAAAATAAAATTTTCTTCCTCGACCTTTATTTTTATTTTATTCCATCTTTCCAACCTACCATTCAAAATAGCCCTTGTCAACAAACTAAAGTTTGTAAGGATGTTATTGTTTTGTTGAAAGGATGATTTGTTTTTTCAATTTAAAATCTGCCGGGTCTATTTCTATTCTATCCCCTCTTTTAATTTCATTGGACAACAAAGCCGAGGCCAAAACATTTTCTATTTTATCTTGAATTGTTCTTTTCATTTCTCGAGCTCCGAATTGAGGCGAATAACTTAGGTCCACAACTTTTTCTTTTAATTCTTTGGTAATTTCAAAACCTATTCCTTTGTCTTGAAAATTTTCCGCTAATTTTTTCAACATTAAATGGCAAATTAAAATGAGATTTTCTTTGGTTAATGGTTTAAAAACAACCACTCCATCAAAACGATTTATAAATTCTGGTCGAAAAATATTTTTTTTAAACAAATAGTCCAAAAGCTCGTCTTTCACTATGCTTAATTTTTTATTTTCTTTAATATCTTGCCTGATTATTTCCGCTCCGGCGTTGCTCGTGGCAATAATAATAGCGTTTTTAAAATCAATTTTTCTGCCAAAACCATCTGTAATCCATCCCTCGTCCAAGACCTGCAAAAATAAATTCAAGATATTAGGATGCGCTTTTTCAATTTCATCAAGCAAAATCAAAGAAAAAGGATTTTCCCGAACAGACGTGGTCAAAAGCCCCTCGCTCCCTTCCGCGCCAATTAGCCGTTTGATGTCTTTTATTTCCTGAAACTCGGACATATCAAGGCGAATCATTCTTTTTTCCGAGCCAAAATAAACAGCGGCCAGCGCTTTAGCGGTCTCTGTTTTTCCTACGCCCGTTGGTCCTAAAAATAAAAAACCTCCTATAGTGCCAGACCTTGTTTCAATCCCAGCTTTAGCTCTTCTCATTGCTTCGCTGACTTCCTTAACCGCTTCTTCTTGATTTATAATTCTTTGATGAATCAATGCTTCCAAATTTAACAAAATTTCTTTTTCTTTTTGTTCGAGCTCTTCTAAGGGAATTTGAATTTTTTCGGAAACAATTTTCGTGATGTGCTCGGACTTTAAAATTTTTCCTTTTTTAGAAACACTTAACCAACTCATTGCTTCGTCTAAAAGGCGAACCGCTTTTTCAGGAAAAGGAAGATCTGTCAAATATCTTGAACTTAATTTTAAAATCTCCCTTAGCGCTTTATAACTTACAACTCTTTTATATTTTTTTTCAAAAAAAGGAAGAAAATCCTCCAGCAATCTTAAAGTTTCTTTTTCTGAAATTTCCGTTACCTCAATTTTTTCAAAGAGATTTAAAAATGCGGGCTTTTTTTCCAAAACAGAATGCAGCCCCTGATAAGTGGTTAAAGCGATAATTTGGAAACAAGGCAAAGGTAAAAATCTGCTTAAAATTCCAGAGATATTTATTGTCCCGGGCTTGGGATTTTCTTCTAAAAAATTTTGAATTTCTTCAATAACTAAAATAATATTGCCTGCTTCCGCCACTTGTTTAAAACATTCTTCTAAAACCGTTTCCAACTCCTCAAAACAAGCAATTTCCGCGGTCAGCTGACCCAAATCAAAAATTAAAACCCTTTTATAATTAATACGAAAAGAACTTTCCCCTAAAAAAGCTTTTTGAGCAATGGCCTTAACAATGCTTTTCCTGCCTGTTCCCGATTCGCCAACCAATAAAACATTATTGATTTCTTGTTTTGCCAAAATCTGCTCGCATCTAACAATTTCTTTTTCATGACCGACAATTTCCTGAAAACTTGTTTTTTCCAGCATCCTTCTTAAATCAAAAGCATATTTATCCAAGGTAATACTATAACCAGCAGCCCAATCTTTAGCAATTGATCCTTTTTTCATCAAATTTCTATATTTCCAAATTTCTTTTGTCTCTAAAATTCTTTTTTCTATTTTTTCACACCAATCAGCCAAATTTTCTATGTCTTGTGTTTTAATGTCAGCTTCAATTAAACATTTTTTAAAGCATGGATCAATTTGACTCTGGCTAATTAAAACTTCGCCAATTCCAATATATTCTTTATCCTTTTTTTGAGCGATTTTTATTGCTTCTAAAATTACTTTTTGAGAATCTTCAGACAAAACCTCTTGAAAACCCTCGCCTTTTAAACTATCTAAATAATCCTTTAATTCTTTTTTAATTTTTTTCAGATTTAATGACGCTCGAGAAAAAATAAAACATGTTTCAATCCAATTTCCTAAAAAAAAATAAAGTATGACCTCGGAAGGAATTTTTGGAAGTTTTCTTTTTTTACAAAATCTCGTTGCCTGCCAAATCGTATTGGCTGCTTCATAATTTAAAAATTCGGCTAAATTATATTTTTCCGGGCTTAAAATCACTTGTTCAAGAGTTATTTTTAATTTAGGATTTTTTAATTTTAAATTAAAAAACCTTTCTGTATACCAAGA